>NZ_JASAUS010000438.1:0-1986 GCF_029953005.1 Bradyrhizobium sp. Mp27
CGCAGTGGGACAATGTTGCTATGCTCGTTCATGGCGTATCGCTCTCCTTGAGGTTCTGGCAGGCTCGACACCCGCCTCGATACGCCGCCTATCTCATTCCGTCATCACCCAGTTTCCCGCATAGCTCTGTAGACGTGCCGGGCTGGCAAATCAGGGCTGGGAGTCGACGAGGACGTTCGAACTTTGGATTGGAAAGGTGCCGGGTGGGCACAAGAAGTGTGGCGCGAGCTTCAAAACGAAGAAGGCCAGCACATCGTTTTCAATTGGCCATATTGCGATGGCGGCGAGTGAAGTGGACCCCGGATTTTGGACCGGCGGCTTAGGTGGTGCGGATGCCGTTCCGTTTTGATAAACGGAGCGGACCATGAAGAAGACGAGACGGAAAATCGATGCAGCGCTGAAGGCAAAGATCGCCTTGGAGGCGCTGCGAGAACAGTCAACGGTGACGGATCTGGCGCAGCGCTACCAGGTGCATGTGAACCAGATTTATGCGTGGAAGAAGCAGCTTCAGGATCAGACGGTTCGGGCGTTCGACGCGGGCGCTGGTCGGGATGGCGAGGCGGCCCACGAACTGGAGGTCGAGAAGCTCCACGCCAAGATCGGACAATTGACGGTCGAGCGAGATTTCTTAGCCAGGAGGTCCGGAAGATGAGCGCGCCGGATCGCCGAGGATTGCTTCAGCGCGATCATGAGGGTCTATCGATCCGCCGGCAATGCCAACTGCTGGGCGTTGCGCGATCGAGCGTATATCGGCCGCCGCGGCCGGCCAATGACAACGACCTTGAGCTGATGCGACGGATCGACCAGCTGTTCACGGCCTGGCCGTCCTGGGCTCGCGGCGGATGACGGCGATGCTCAACTCCGGAACTCTGAAACCTCCTCCGTGTAGCGCTTGACCTTCTGCTTCTCGGCGTGGAGAGCTTCGTGCGGGACCATTTTGCTCTGGCCCTGCGTTTCGCCTTCCCCACCTTCGCTGATCTGTTCCTGTTGGCCTTCGCCCTCAGAAACCTGCGCTTCCTGCTGCCGCACCTCGTTCGTTTCGGTCTCGGACACGGCACCGCCCTGCCCGGACAGAAGGCTGTCCAGATCGTCGTTCATGGCTATCCTGTTGGCGAAGGCCGTCGCATCAATCGCAAACGCGTGCAGCGATTGATGCGCAAGATGGGCATCGCGGCGCTGGGACCAAAGCCCAGAACCACAAAGCCGGCGCCGGGTATGTCCGGCCTGTTGGCGCGCTCGCATATGAACGCTGGCCAAGATAGACGCGATTGCTCCTCATGAACGCCAGGTGACGCATTTGTTGCGCGCGTGACTGCGGTGAGACGCACCGATGCTTGCGTCATTTGATTCGAATTGAATCCTTTAAGGTTAGCGGCGCAATCAATGTATAAGCCAGAAATTTCCATGATTGCCGCCGCTCATGGATGTACGAGTCAGGCCGGGGTAATTACGGATGAGGCGGGGCATGAACCACATCAGTCACATCGGACAAACGCGAGCCGGATGGTTCGGACATCGCAAGCTGACCCCACGCGCATGCATTGCGGACAGCAAAAAACACCTTCGGACCTTCCTCGCAGAGGCGCTGGAAGACCTCGGCTTCATCACCAGCGAATGCGGCCAGGCTTTGGAACTCGACACCGTGCTGGACGCGGAACGGCCCGATCTTCTGGTGCTCGGCGTGTCCGTGGATGGCATCGAAGTCAGTAAAATTCTCGAGACTTTGGTGAGAAAGGACTACGGCGGCAAGGTCCTCGTCATCGGCCAGCCGGACTCGATCATCGTCAAAGCGGTTCGGCAGATCGGCGATGAATACGGCATCGCCATGCTGCCGGCCCTCTCCACCCCGTTCAGCGCCGGAACCCTTCGTGACAGTCTTGCGTCATTGATGCCGCTCGAGCCCGCACCGAGCCCGGCAGTGGATGTGCCCGAAGCGCTGAAAGCCAGCTCGCTCGAGCTGTGGTATCAGCAGAAACTTCATCTCCG
>NZ_JASAUS010000439.1:0-1975 GCF_029953005.1 Bradyrhizobium sp. Mp27
ACCCGGACGAGCGGATTACCCGCATCCGGTTCTTCACGCGTAAGCTTCGCTCACGGGACGGCATATTGGTGGACGATCTTGGCTGTCGGCAGCGGGTGTCGCGCGAGCATGGCCCGGAAGCGCGACCACGGCAGATTGCTGTGGCGGCCACGCCGCGCGAGCCATTTCTTCCATATCCGCGTGATCTGGTGGTGATACCATCTGATCCGTCGGCCGTTGCCGGAGATGCCGTAGTAGGCGCAGTGCCCCCGGATCACCCGCGACAGGTGCGCGTGCTGCGCCCGGAACGGGCGATGCAGGTTAAGCCGACACCATTCCGTCACGGAAGCCAGCGCGCGGGCGTAACGGTCTTTCGCCGTTATCTGTCGGACGACATTCTTACCCTTCCTCGATTGACCCCACACATGGGTGAAGCCAAGGAAGTTGAATGTGGTCCCCGCCGTCGCGGGGTGACGCCCACCCGGGCGCTTGAACCGGAAGTCTACGAAGCGGGTCTTGGTCGGATGGAGTTGAAGCCCATACCGACCGAGCCGCTTATCCAGCACGTTCAGCAATCGCTTGCCGGACAGGTGGTCCTCGAAGGCAATCACCGCGTCATCAGCGTATCGGACCAGTTGGCATCGACCTTTGAGCCGCGGTCGCGCCACCTGCTCGAACCATTCATCCAGCACGTAGTGCAGGTAGATGTTTGCAAGCAGTGGCGAGATCACGCCGCCTTGGGGCGTTCCGCCAGTCGTGCGGCGTAGGACGCCCTTTTCGAGCACCCCTGCCTTCAGCCATTTATCAATCATCCTCCGGACGATGCCGTCCGTGACTCGCTGGTCGAGGAATCGGCGCAGGTGCGCGTGGTCGATGGTGTCGAAGTATTTCGAGATGTCGACGTCCACCACCCAGCGCAGCCCTTGCTCCATGAACCCATTACGCAGGGCATGTAGGGCATCATGGGCCGATCGTCCCGGTCGGAAGCCGTACGAGCACGACAAGAAGTCGGTCTCGTAGATCGGCTCCAGCAGCAGGAGAATCGCCCGCTGTGCCACCTTGTCTTCCAATGTCGGGATGCCGAGTGGCCGTTCGGTCCCATCCGCCTTCGGGATGTAGTGCCGTCGCACCGGCGGCGCGATGTAACGTCCGGATTTGATGCGCGCCAGGAGATCACCGAGATTGGCCTCCAGATTCGCTTCATAGTCCGTCGCCATCATGCCGTCGATGCCGGGCGCGCCATCCTTGCGCGTCAGGCGATAGGCCTCGAGCATCCATTCACAGTCGATCAGGTGATGCAGCGAGGTCAGCACCCGCTTGGGATTCTTCCTCGCCAGATCGGCTATCCATTGTCGTTTCGTGGACAGGTTCGTGGGACTCAGCGTTCCCTCCCGTGTTTCTCGTCAATGGGTCTTAACGCGTGACGGCTCCCTTCCCTCGAGCGGGTCCCGGTGAGCCCAGTTCCCCGCCTTCCTCGGTACTACGAAGCCGCTACGACTCCCCGCCGCGCGCGTCCGTCGGCTTATGTCTTCACCTCGGGATTCCACATGCCTTGGTGTTTTCGTGTTCGCGTGCGCGCTCCCGATGCTCGCCAAGTCGGTCATCAGGCCTGGAGCGTTGCTGTGGCCGGTGCTCCGTGCCGGCTTTCCCATGTGGGCACAAACGGGACCTCTCAGGTTTCCTGGTGTCCCATCCCGTACCTTTGCCCTGCTCAGAGACCCCGGCCGAACCGGTCAGCCTGGCCATAGCGGCTTTCCCAGTGCTGCCCCCGGATCCAACACGGCGAAGGCTTCAGCACGACCGTGATTTCGAGGCTGGTCACAGGGCTTCAGTACCCGCTGTCTACGCTTCACGAGTGACGTTGCCGTCACCCATGCAAGACTCGCTTCCGGCTGGCGGGCTCCGCCTTTGCCGGGAGGGCGTCGAACCCTCTGGGTCACGTTGAAAGGTTTCAGACTACATTCTTCCTCCTTTCCAGGACTTATCCTGACGCAAG
>NZ_JASAUS010000440.1:0-1967 GCF_029953005.1 Bradyrhizobium sp. Mp27
GAATCGTATCGTCGGTCATGGCGGGCGTGGCGTTCGCGGTTGGAGGTGATGGGGTTGGCTTCACAACCGAATCCTACGCCGTATCAGCGCTTTACACCACGCTCGCCAGCCTCTCGGGCGCCTCTTACGAATAAGACGGGCTAGGCTCAGACATAGAAGCTCACATCGGCTCACAAACTCAACAGCCGATAGCCGATCGCTCACCCACTCCGCTAGACGGGGTCTCTTTGCTTTCAATTACCCATAGTTGTAGCTTCGATCGCGGCTCCCAGTTCGATGTCGGTCAGCCGCGATAATCCGCGCCAGATCACGGTGTTTCCTGGAGGCGGATCGTTGGCTCGGGCCAAGTATCCTCCGAGCCGCGCGATCTTGACGACATAGTGCGAGAGCGTGCTTCGTCGAGAGCAATCACCACCCCTGTGTTTCACCAAATGATCAAGAAGCCTGATTTCGGGATCTGTCAGCGCCATTTGCGGTACGGCATTCGGCGAGGAGCGATTGAGCATCGTCATCCAGAAGACGCGCCAACTCACAATGCAGAAGACCGCGATCAGATTGACCAGACGCTCAGCAGTTCGCAATTTTGAGTCCTCTGCTTTGCAGCCCGATTTGAGGATCTTATGGAAGACTTCGATCTTCCATCTCAAGGCGTACCATTCGATTTTATTGATGGCGTCCTTGCGCGATTGGACCGGGAGATCGGTGAGGAGCTTCCACTCGATTTTCTTCCGCCGTTTCGGCCTTCCCCGCTCTTGAGCATGGATCACGGTCAGAGTGAGTGCGGGATATTTCGTCTGTTTGCCAATCGGCGGCAGGACTCGTATCTTGCGGTACCTGATCTCAAGAACGGCGTCGTCGGGGTCGCCTTTGTCGTCCTTGACCTTGATCCGATGTAGACCCTTGATCGTAACCTCGTCCATTTCGTCGGCAATTGTATGATTGCCGTCCCCGGCAAGCCGATCAACACAGGTTCGCACCAGGAAATGCGTTCCAGCCTCCTGGGCCAGGCAAAACAGCTCATAGATGTCGCTCTCGCGATCACCAATATGAACGCATCGTCCAGGGGCAGCGAGAAGGTCGGTCGATTGCCGTAAGTTCTCGAGCCAGCGGATGCTCTCCTTCTGCTCGATCGGCACCCGCGTCGGATTGATCTTTCGCTTCAGCGCCGTCGTCCCCTTGAACTTCTTGCGGGTCCAGAACTTGATTGCCGACAGTCCGAGCGGAAGCCCCTCGGTCGTCACGGCGAGACTTGAATGCATCAGGATGCCGCACTGCGTGCGTCCTGCCGTCTTGCCCGTAAAGCCGATCAGATCCGGCTTCTCGCGCTTGAAGCTGAATTCCGTCGTGTCATGGAGGACGAAAATCGGTCCCTCCGTCGCCGCTACGCGCCCGCGCGTCGCCTCGAAATGACCGCAAAGAATATCCGCCTCGTCGACCCGCTCGTTGGAGAAGAAGCGATAGGCGGCCTTCGTGTTGGCCCAATCCTGACAAACCAGCGGGATGCTTTGACCCATGTCGCTCCCGATTTGTGCGAGCAATTTGCCGAACCGGCGACCAAGCCGCTCATCCTTAAACTCGCATCCCGCAACTTCCCGATCAACCCACGTCTCGATACCGGTCGTCAATCGCTGAGCACGCGCCCCCGCGCGTTCCTTCACCAAGCCCATCGAACACCCCGCGCTTCCGAATCAGGTGCTCAACACCGAATCACAACGGATTCTACCGATTCAAGATTTCGCCCGCGGCGCCTCGCTCAAATCCGACGTCAAATGTGGGTAATTGAAAGGTCTCTTTGCCGCTTACAGCTTTGCGGCGAGCCCGCCGCTTACGGACGGTGAGCCCTTGTATGGGGCTTCTTTTGTCAAGAAGTTCGGCAGTGCAACGCATGTCTTGTCCTTCGTCAGTTTCTTTGTTCGATCTGAAAGCCCGTTTCTTCGTCCCGACCCGCGGCAGCGCCAGGCCGTCGC
>NZ_JASAUS010000441.1:0-1951 GCF_029953005.1 Bradyrhizobium sp. Mp27
AGTCTCGGTCATGGCGTATCGCTCTCCTCGAGAGGTTCTGGCAGGCTCGTCACCCGCCTCGATACGCCGCCTTCCTCACACCGTCATCACCCAGATTCCGCCATAGCTCCTGGCTGCAGTCGCCAGTCTGCTTGGCGCTCCGTCTACTTTTCGAAAGGTTCCCCAAAGCCCGTTGGAGGCGCATGAGATGCTTCTGAACGGGCTGCCGTCCAGAGCACTGTTACATCTGGTTGAGAACCTGGCGTTTCTTCGCTGGGACGACTCTTTCGCCAAAGCGATTGGAATGAGCCATCGCACCTACCAACGCCATGCCTCCGCGGGAGCCAAGCCACTCAGCCCAGAGCAAAGTGGGCGAACATGGAAGCTCGCGGAAGTCCTGGCGAAAGCAACCTCCATTTTCGGTTCCATGCAGGAAGCTGAGCAATGGTTGGAACGGCCGGCTATCGGCTTGAACCAGCATAAGCCAATCGATCTGTTGGCCACACCGGCTGGTGTTGAGTTGGTGGAAGATTTTCTCGTTCGACTTGAGCACGGTGTCTACGTGTGACGCCATTGCCTGGGGCGCTCGGCGGTACCGAGCTTGTCGCTTGGCGAATGGACCAAGCAACATACGCGGCCACATGGGACAGCGCTGATCGCGGTACAGGAGCGGTACTTAGAGTAGAAGGGATCTCGCGTCGGACGGCGGAACAATTTTAGGTAGAGTAAATCTACTTTTGCACGGCACCGAGCGAAGACCAGTCGACGGCGGCCATTGGATCAAAATATTTGTAGGAGAATCGCCTCAGAATGCCCATGAGCGCGTCAGCAACCGAACAGATGAGCGGAGGTTGAAAGGGTACTTGATGCGCGGCCCATCGTCTGGCGGAGTGGCGGACCTATCGAGGCATTACCTAATTGCTGAGGATCAGGACGGAGCGGGCGGCGACGGTGAAAGCGCCCGCCGCAATAGCTACCACCCGCACGATCAACTCGCTGCTCTCCTGCGGCCGTTCAACGCATTCAGCTATTGAGCGGCTCTCCTAACCGCGAGCCCCGGCAGCGCCGACCAAGTAAGAACCAGTCATCAAGGCCGCTGGCAGAAAAGACTATGTGGAGCGCAGGCACCCTAGACGATTTCGACGCCCGGCTCACTACCGGGGCCTACCCAATCTAAATTATCCTTCCTGGTTCGAATGCCACGTACTATGGCACCTTCGACGATGAGCCAGACATTGGGTGACAGGCCTTCCCCGATGACGACTGTGGCGTCCTGATCGGGAAGCCTTTGCAGCGTCTCCACAAGCTCTCGCACCTTCATGGCCGTCATCCAGCACGCGGAACTGTTGCTAGTCTTTTTCGACTTTTGCGAGCTAGCAATTGGCCGTTGGTACAACCTCGCGACAGCCTACGGCTTCCTGCCCCTTGCTTCTACCCCCGCCTCTCAATGAGGCTCTTCGGGGCCGGGGTGGGGGGGCAATGAAGCAACGTCAGCCGCGAAAAGCCACCCCGCTCTGGGTGTGGTTCGCGCTCGCTCTCGTGGCTTGTGGCATCGCGGCTGATGCGGCCGGCTACCTTAGTCTTCGGAAATGACGAGGGATCCAGTCGCCGTAAGGCGGGTGACAACGCCGTCAGTCCGGTGGATGCCCAACCGCTCGGCAAGTGCCACGAGTTCGGCCAATGACTGAACCTGCGTTTTCTCCATCACCCGTGAGCGATGCGCCTTGATAGTACGCTCTGTACAGCCCAGCACGTACGCTATCTGCTTGTTGAGATTGCCCCGAGCTACAAGTTCGAATACTTGCCGCTCTCGCGGCGTCAATGCAGCCAGACGGGCGCGATCCGCATCCAGCTTGCCCTTTTCCCCGTGGGTCGGTCAAAATCCCCCGGGTATGGTCACTTGAAACTCCCCCACCTGATGATCGCCGTCAGCGCCGCTGAACAGCAGTAGCCGGTCAGGCAGGACGTTTAT
>NZ_JASAUS010000442.1:0-1934 GCF_029953005.1 Bradyrhizobium sp. Mp27
ACGCCCTCCCGACGCAACGACAAAACCGTAAAGCCCCGCGTTCAGCATAACCCGGCAGGAATCCACTTAAATCCAGCGGGGCGCTGTCCAAACAACCGGGGCCAGCTCTCCACGCAGCTCCACAGCTTTCTGGCTACCAAGCGATTCGGCACAGGCTTTTGCAACGGCTGAGTTTGGCTCAGCGCTTCCCGGCATCGTGGCCCAACCGCCTTTTTCAACGAACTTGCTCTGGTCCCATGCATAGGTAGCCTTCTTCATTTCGACCAAGTTTGCCGACGCATCGGCGGCTTGTCGAAACTTCTCAACGCAGATGGGTGTGAGAGCTGCAACGACAGCCGTCGCAGCACTATTCTTCGCGAGCGTCTCGGCGGTCCCACCCGTCACCCAGCCGCCCCAGCTGAACCCCACGATTGTCAGAGCAATTGCTCCGGCCACGGCTCCCCACAGTGCCGGCCGCACGGCAGCTTTTGTCTCCCTGGAGATTTCCATGATTTTCACCTTGCGTTAGAGGTATGTTGAGCTTCACCCGTTAAGGAGGCTAGACACGTCGAGCGATCGGCGTCTGTACCAAATTGCTCACTCAATCGCGTACGGACACTCTCGGGATGGCCTGATGCGACGTTCGCTGCGGTCTGCGCCTGTGCCCTACGGCGAGTATCTGCCCCGCGATGCTTCTGGAAATAAAGGGCCTTCGTGAGATTCTCTGCCTTTCGCAGTTGAGCGCGGGCGGCCGCCAATGGTCGGTTCAGGTGTTCCTTTTTGAACAGACGGCGGCGTCTCTCCCCGATTTATTCCGTCCATTGCCTGACTTGGAATATATTGCCGATCAGCCCGGCCCTCACGGCCGGGCTTTTCGCTTGGGAGGCCGTCCGGTGCCGATCAGCGGCCTGACACCGGTGCCTCGCAAGCGAGAGAAGCCTCCGAGGAAGAGTACGCCCGACTGCAGGTCGACTCATTTGTGCGCAGTGCGGCCATGAGCGGGCTTTCTTTGCGTTGCCCGGTTTGCTCCCGGTTGCTAAGAACAAGCGCCTCTTAACAAGCGCGAAGGCCCATCACTCGGGCCAATTCAGCGGTTCACACTGCCGCATTTCTTGCTCACCGGCGCGATCCGTAAATTTAGTTGTTTGCTGCAGTGCATGAGTCCAAATCACTTTCCGGACTCGGGGGCTTTCACCCGAGGCTTGGAGCCTTTTTTTGCATCCGCTTTGGTTCCAGCAGCGCCCTAATTTCCGGTTCTGCGGGTCCAAGGAAACGGCCTCAGTGCGGATGGCATCTGAGGCCGCTTGAAGCCTTCCGCCGGGCATTGGGCAAAATGTCGACCGATCGGCCGGCCTTGCTTTCGGAGATAAGGCACCGATTGCTGAGGACCAAGAACTCCCAAGATCAATCGTTCCGTCCAAATTTGAAATATCGAGTGCCCGGGACAGGACTGAATATTCGAAAGGCTCAGGGCTCCCGCCTCCGCCAGACGTTATGAAATGAAAGAGGCCGCCAACGGGGGCGGCCCTAGTACTCGTCCTTATCGCTGTGATGAAGGTTGAAAGCTCGATCGTACCTGTCGCGGGCTTCGGTACCAACGCTGTACCTGCCGGGCCACCATGAATGTGGTGGACTATAGTTGTCGTTCTCAGCGTCTTCTTTAGCTTTTTCGCCCAGTTTCTCAGGTGTCCAAAACGACATTGATTTATCTTTGCCCACACCTTGTCCTCCAAGTGGGGTCCTCCAAGTGGGACGATAATCCCGGTAAAGGGAATTGGGCTCTTAGCCAATTCAAGTTAGGAGGCTTGACCTTAAGATTGGCCGTTCTCTCGGTAGGAGTACGAAGAGAGCTATGGCGGAATCTGGGTGATGACGGTGTGAGGAAGGCGGCGTATCGAGGCGGGTGACGAGCCTGCCAGAACCTCTCGAGGAGAGCGATACGCCATGACCGAGAC
>NZ_JASAUS010000443.1:0-1917 GCF_029953005.1 Bradyrhizobium sp. Mp27
GTTGATCGAGCCGAAGATGTTGGTCTTGACGCCCTCGCTCCAGTCGCGCTCCAGGATCGGCACGTGCTTGAGCGCGGCGGCATGGAACACGATGTCCGGCTTGAACTCCGCAATCAGGCGGATGATGCGCTCGCGGTCGCGAATGTCGGCGATTCGCCCTTCGATCGCGGCCGCCGCGCCGTGCGCAGCGAGCGTTTCCGTGACCGCGTAGAGCGCCGGCTCGGAATTTTCCACGATCAGCAAACGTGCGGCGCCGAAGGCAACGACACGCTCGCAGATCTCGGACCCGATCGATCCGCCGCCGCCGGTGACGATGACAGCCTTGCCCTTGATCAGCGCTTCGAGCCGCGCATAGTCGATCTTTTCGCTCGGCCGCAGCAGGAGGTCCTCGACCGCGACGGCCGTGAGGCGCGGCGTATCGCCGCTCTCCAGCGAGGGCATGCGATTGACGATCACGCCCAGCTTGCGCGCCCGCATCAGGATCGATTCCGGATGAGCGTCCGGCTCGAACGCGGACGGCGTCATCACCAGGCGTGCGATCGGCTTGTCGCGTTTGGCGAAGTCGCCGATGACGTCCTCGATGTCGTCGATGTCGCCCAGCACCGGCACATTGCGGATGAGCTGGCCCCTATCGGCACTCGACGGCGACAAGACGCCGACCGGCCAGATGCGCTTGATGGCGCCGCTCTCAATGCCGCGCAGCAGCACCTCGGCATCCGCGGCGCGGCCGATCAGCAGTGTCGGCGCAGAATTCTGGCCCTTGGCACGACGCCGTACGCGCGTATAGCGGAAGTGCCGGTAGGCTATGCGTAACGCGGTGAGGAACGTTATCTCAAGGAACCAGTAGAGGACGATCGTCACCTTGCCGAGGAAGAAGGCGCCGCGGACGTTGGGGGCGACGAAGATGTAGTCGAGCGCCAGGAGGGCAACCGTCAGCACGGTCGCGACGCGGATGATGTTCAGCGCGTCAGGCAGCGAGATGAAGCGCCATTTCGTCGTGGTCAGGTTGAAGACGAAGAACACGACCATGCTGAAGGCGAGGAAGTAGGGCAGGATCTGGAATAGCAGCGGCAGGCGGTCAAAGAAGCCGTCGCCACCCTCGAAACGCAGGTAGAAGGCTGCGAACAGCGCCGCCGTGGTCGCCAGCAGGTCGTGGAGCGCGATCAGGAAATTGCGCAAGGTGAGATGCGAAAGACGCGTCATTAATTCGCTCATCTCGGACTTCGTCATTACCGGTGGTTCGGTTGCAACACCAAACAGAGGTCAATCCGAAATCCAATGTTCCATCAAGGGTCGAGAAGCCTGCAGGGCTAAATCACATTCAGACGATCGCTACGCGGAGAAGTCCTTCCGTTGATTCCCAACCGTGTCACTGACGCCGTCAGAGAGCTCCTTCCAATTGAATGATAGCGCAGGCCCGTTAAAGAGAATTATTTAAGCGGCACACCTGCGCTGATCCTAACAGTCAGTTTGCTAGACGGTCGGTTGTGGAACGGCGTCTTAGCGGGCCCACTCCGGCGAGTCACGAAATACTTTGGTGAGCTATATCTAGCTGGTTTGGGAACATGTTGCCACGTGCCTCGAATAAACTTATAAGTGTATCGATGGTTGAGTGCTCCGTTTGCGCGACGCGGCCGTCAACGTTTCAGTCTTCGTTCGTTCACTCTTCCGGAACCCGTGTTTTGCCGCAGTGACCCGAGCTTGACGAGGCGGCCGCAATGTTCAAATGGTATCAGCGGTACTTTATGATTGATCGCAACGCGCTCGCTCGAATTTGGGGACAAGGATAGTATGACGAAGCGGGTGGCTCTCATCACCGGCGTGACCGGTCAGGACGGCGCCTATCTCGCCGAATATTTGCTGTCGCTCGGCTATGTCGTGCACGGCATCAAGCGGCGCTCGTCCTCGTTCAACACC
>NZ_JASAUS010000444.1:0-1900 GCF_029953005.1 Bradyrhizobium sp. Mp27
CTACGCCCTCCCGACGCAACGACAAAATCGTAAAGCCCCGCGTTCAGCATAACCCGGCAGGAATCCACTTAAATCCAGCGGGGCGCTGTCCAAACAACCGGGGCCAGCTCTCAAAACTCCCAAAGAGTCATAGATGACTGTGCTTTTGCTTACTAATGCTGAGAGACAAGCGAAATCGGAGGGCGCTCGTTCGAGTCGCCACGGCGTTGGACCTAAATGATGATAGCTCTTCGCGCAATCATGGCCCTTAATTGGGTTTCAGCAGCTCAATCGGTAGGGCGTTCCAGTTAGGTGGTATCTGCCCAAGAATATTGCGAACGAAGAAGTCCAGAAGCTTGAGCTCGCTATAATTGCCGGGCGCTCCGTGATCTGCACTGGGTACCACAAGCATGTCGAAGTATTTTCCTGCCTTGATGAGCCGATCAGCCATCTGGAAGGTAGAGGACGGATCGACATTGCGGTCCATTTCGCCGACAACGAGCATCAACTTACCCTGTAGTCTGTGGGCGTTGTCGATGGCGGAGGACAGCGAATATTCGATACCAACCGGCCAACCCATCCACTGTTCATTCCACCATATCTTGTCCATCCGGTTGTCGTAACAGCCGCTGTTAGCCACCGCCACCTTGTAAAAATCAGAATGGAAGAGCAGCGCGCTCACCGCGTTCTGCCCGCCGGCGGACCCGCCAAAAATGCCGACGTTCGAAATATCGTACCATGAATACTTCGCGCTCGCCGCCTTATGCCATAGAATCCGATCGGGAAAGCCGGCGTCCTTTAAATTCTTTCAGGCAATGTCGTGGAACGCGCGCGAGCGATTGTTCGTACCCATTCCATCGATCTGAACGACGATAAACCCCATTTGGGTGAGCGGCTCAACCAAGGCCGAGAACGACTTCGGAACGAAAGAACCCGTAGGGCCGGCATAGATGTTTTCCACCACCGGGTATCTCTTGTTTCGATCGAAGTTGAGGGGCTTGTGAATAACCCCCCATATATCGGTCTCGCCGTCCCGGCCCTTGGCATGGAAGCTGAGGGGCGGCTGCCAGCCGGAGGCGATGAGTTCCGAGATATCGGCGCTCTCAACCTGCATCAGCTCGGCATTATCACTGGCGCGATACAGCACCAAGCGCGGCGGGACATCGATGCGTGACCACAGGTCGACATAGTAGCGGCCGTTAGGCGAAAACTCAATGTGATGGTTGGCCGGTTCAGGAGTGAGCGCGGTCAGTCCGTTCCCATCGAAGTCGACACGGTAAGCATGGACAAAATAGGGATCTTCCCCTTTGTCCCTCCCGCTCGCACCAAACCAAATCTGGCGCTTGACCGGATCGACGTAGTAGACCGCGCGAACCACCCAATCTCCTCTAGTGATCTGGTTTTTGAGCTCGCCGGTTCGGCCATCTAAGAGGTACAGATGCTCGTATCCATCGCGCTCGGACGCCCAGATGATCTCCTTTCCGTCCTCAACGTCGTAGCGGAAGAACTTTCCAGTTTTCTGCTGGTCCATCACCAGAGGCTGGTAATCGATGAAGGTAATGCTGCGCTCATCAATCAGAGAGCGCACCTTACCCGCAGCAGCTTCCACCTCGACAAGTCGATAGAGTTGGTGCCCGCGCTGATTATACTCGAAGGTGAACCCGCGACCATCCTTCCACCACTTGATCGGCGAAAGGTGGTAGGGATTTGGAAAGGAAGCATTGTCGATTTCAATCTTGCTCTGCATGATGATGTCAAACAGCACCGGCTGGAGCAGCGGCAAGGCATCACCCGGCTTCGGATACGTCATCGTCCCCGTGGGTCGGTCAAAATCCCCCGGGTATGGTCACTTGAAACTCCCCCACCTGATGATCGCCGTCAGCGCCGCTGAACAGCAGTAGCCGGTCAGGCAGGACGTTTA
>NZ_JASAUS010000445.1:0-1898 GCF_029953005.1 Bradyrhizobium sp. Mp27
TAACCTGCATCACGTAAACGTTTTTCATGACCTCAAGCCCGGCATCACTGCCGGGCTTTTCTTTTGGTCGGACGCTATTTGAGGCAGAGCAAATCAAACGTGCAGCTAAAAAGGCGGCAGAGTAAATCAGCGCCGCGTTCCCGCAGGGCGTGCGCCAGACTGGGTTAAGCTTCCATGTGGCCCGCTTCGCCGGAACGGATTTGATCGCCTCGCGGACCAAGCGCGTGGAGTCTCACCGTCGGCGCGTCGGTCCAGCTTTAAACACTGCGCCCGCGCCTGATTGACGCTATCCTCACCGAGGAACCAGCGTCGGCGAGCTCCGTTGATCGATCTTAGTCGTTCAAGGAGGAGTGCCATGGACTGGAACCGCGTTGAAGGCAACTGGAAGCAGATGAAGGGCAAAGTGAAGGAACAGTGGGGCAAGCTTACCGACGATGATCTTGATGTGATCAACGGGAAGCAAGAGCAACTCGAAGGGAGATTGCAGCAACGGTACGGCTACGCCAAGGATCAGGCGCAAAAGGAAGTGGATGAATGGTACGGTCGCCAAAAATGGTGATGACGGACATTGCTGGTTGAAATCCGAAGGGTCGCTGTCCCTGAGCAGCGGCCCTTGTTCATTACTAAAGCGCCCGGAGTAGTCGGTATAGTAAAGGTCGTGAACTGCTTTGCTGCACCATTACGCCTCGCATTCCACCGTGGAAGCAACCGCGGCGCCCGCTGCCACTGCCTGAGGATGTTCCGAAGGCCGAGGACGCACTGGCCAGGCCGTACACTAGTTTGGTGGGTGGAGAGTGTTCGGTCAGGGACGCTGCCGAACACTCGCTCTAGGCGATCCGCCTACCGCTTGTATTGGTTCACCTGCCGCGCGATCCAGCGGCGGGTGTGGCCTAGCTGTGGAATCTCAACAGGTCGTCCTTCGGGAGGCCGAGGCGCTCTGACGTGATTGCCGATCCAATGGCGATGGCCAGAGCGACAGCGGTATGGCTAAAGCTGCTCTAACGCCGATCTGGCGATTTGGCTCTAACGTTCGCCCGCAAGGGGAGGGGGCCGATTATCTCGAGCAGTAGAGCGTTAGAAGCGGTCCAGACTGCGGGCCTGAGCGGCCGGGCGGCGCACGGCCCTCGCTACTCGTCGATCGGGCCACATTACCGAGCTTGCGAGTTAGTTAGACGGGCAGCCGAAGCCAAAGGTCGTTGCTGGATAGCGTACCGGCCGGCGTAGCTATCTCCATACCGATGACGCGGAATGAGCCGGGCTGGTCATCATACAGGTAGCGAAGGTGCCAGATCGGGCAAAGTTCTGGAGTAATGGCGAAGTCATCTAAGGCAGTCGCAATGGATCGAACGGCATCGCGATGTGCTATCGGTGCGGCGAACATCGTGTCCATAAGCGTCGCAAGGCTCATACCTTCTAAGAGCATGGTTCGTGCAACTCCGTCTCCGTAAACGAGCCTAAGGGCCGATACGACGGACGCGATGGCGTTAGGGTTCTTTAAAGGCATGGCAGATCGTTTCAGGCGGAAGCCGGACAGTCGATGCAAGGGCGCGCGGGCGCTTCCCACAGTGCGAACGGGACGTATTCGTTAGCGGTCGCCGAAAACGCTTACGAGCCCAATGGCAATGACGATGACAGCAACGCAAGTGCAGGGGGGGCAAGCTGGAGCCGATGCCGGCCACAAGGATTCCGACGCCGAAGATGACTGTGGAGATCGCCTTGGCAATCGCTTTGTCCATCGCTAGAAGCGCGGATTGTCGCCATCCGACTCTCTTGCGGCTAAAACGTTCCTAACCCGTCTTATTCGCGAGAGGGCGCCTGAGAGGCTGGCGAGCGTGGTGTAAAGCGCTGATGCGGCGTAGGATTCGGTTGTGAAGCCAACCCCATCACCTCAACCGCGA
>NZ_JASAUS010000446.1:0-1849 GCF_029953005.1 Bradyrhizobium sp. Mp27
CGTGACCCGCAAGATCACCCGCGGCGTCGCGCGTATCGAGGTCGGGCTGGAACAGACGCTCTATCTCGGCAATCTCGAAGCCAAGCGCGACTGGGGCCATGCCAGGGACTACGTCGAGGGCATGCACAGGATCCTGCAGGCAGACAAGCCCGACGACTTCGTGCTCGCCACCGGCGAGATGCGCTCGGTGCGCGAGATGGTCGAGCTGTCCTTTGCCCATGTCGGCCGCCGCATCGCCTGGCGCGGCAAGGGCGTCGAGGAGACCGGCGTCGATGAGACGAGCGGCAAGACCGTGGTGAAGATCGATCCGACCTATTTCCGTCCGACCGAGGTCGATCTCCTCGTCGGTGACGCCAGCAAGGCGCGCGAGGTGCTCGGCTGGACGCCGAAGCACAGCTTTGCCCAGCTCGTCGAGGAGATGATGACGAGCGACCTGGCGGAGGCAAAACGGGATGCGGCCAGTGGCAAACGCACCGTTTGAGCTGAAGGGCAAGAGCGTCTACGTCGCCGGCCATCGCGGCATGGTCGGAGCCGCGCTGGTGCGCCGGCTGGCGCGGGAGGACGTGCGGCTCGTCACGGTCGACCGGCGCGAGGTCGATCTCTGTAACCAGGCCGCCGTGTTCGACTGGTTCGCGAAAGTGCGGCCGCAAGTGATCTTCCTCGCCGCGGCCAAGGTCGGCGGCATCGTCGCCAACGACACGCTGCGCGCCGAGTTCATCTACGACAACATCGCGATTGCCGCCAACGTGATCCAGGCCGCGCATCTCAACGGCGCCGAGAAGCTGATGTTTCTGGGCTCGTCCTGCATCTATCCGAAGCTGGCGCCGCAGCCCTTGCGCGAGGATTCCGTGCTATCAGGTCCGCTGGAGCCGACCAACGAGCCCTATGCGATTGCCAAGATCGCCGGCATCAAGATGGCGGAGGCCTATCGCAGCCAGTATGGCAGCGATTTCATCAGCGTGATGCCGACCAATCTGTACGGGCCTGGCGACAATTATCACCCCGAGCTGAGCCACGTCGTCGCCGCCCTGATCCGCCGCTTCCATGAGGCAAAAGTCGCAGGAGCAAAGAGCGTCATCGTCTGGGGCACCGGCACGCCGCGGCGCGAGTTCCTCTATGTCGACGACATGGCGGATGCCTGCGTGCACCTGATGAAGACCTATTCGAGCGCGGAGCTGGTCAACATCGGTACCGGCGAGGACATCACCATCGCCGAGTTTGCGCGTGTCGTGGCCGACATCGTCGGCTACGGCGGCGAGATCAGTTTCGATACCTCGCGTCCCGACGGAACGCCGCGCAAGCTGCTGGACGTCAGCCGTCTCGCCAAGCTCGGCTGGCGCGCGACGACCTCGCTCGAGGACGGCGTAAGACGCGCATACGAGGCGTATCTGTCGCATACGTAGAATGCAACCAATGCATGTCGCGTATTTCAGGAGATGACCGCAATGCCTGTCACGCGCGGCGGTTAAGGTTTATTCGGTTCGCGAAGCAACCTGCCCTAATGTTGGGCGTGCGACCGGATACAGAAATGGTCTAGGGTGTTCAGTGGAACATCCGTCTTCAACGGAAAGAGTTTTTCATGCGAATCGCGATGATCGGAACGGGTTATGTGGGACTGGTGTCCGGAGCCTGCTTTGCGGATTTCGGTCACGACGTCACCTGCGTCGACAAGGACGAGAAGAAGATCGCGGCGCTTCATCGGGGCGAGATTCCGATCTACGAGCCCGGCCTCGACGAACTGGTCGCGACCAATGTGAAGGCCAAGCGGCTCGACTTCACCACCGATCTGTCGAAGCCGGTCGCGGACGCCGATGCCGTCTTCATCGCGGTCGGCACGCCGTCGCGCCGC
>NZ_JASAUS010000447.1:0-1846 GCF_029953005.1 Bradyrhizobium sp. Mp27
TGTCCCAACAGTGTGCTGAAAGCTGGGCTGGCAACCACCCCCTCTGACCCCACCCCATTCACCGTCGAATCGAGTGCGCCGACCACGGGGAGACCGGCCACGGGAAGATACACCATTTAGTTCACTCCTGATTGCATCGAAGAAGGCGGTAAAACTGCGAGCGTTATGCGCGCATCAACAGGAAGCATTTCAGGCCGCACCCTTGGCCCGATGGTGAGCGAATGAATGCCTCTCGCCACCAGCCCCGGCAGCCTCGATGAGCCCCCTCTCTCATCACCTTCGCAGCGGCTCGGCGCGAGCATATCGCGCCCATCGAACTCGCAGGGACTCTACCTGCAGCACCTGTCGAAAAGCTGACGACAATGAACCACCGACTGAGCATCGCAACCCTCGTAGCATCCGAGGGGTGCGGATCGCATGGTTGCTCGCGGCGGCCGGCCGTCACGACGGACCATCTCAGGCAACTATCGACGCCCGCCGATCACATGTGATACGTCGCTTCGTTAACATCGATCGACTGTCCGATGTCGGCTGCGCCGGTCGGTCCTGTTGCATGCGAGATTCACGCCGCTTGCTCTTGATGCAACAATCATCGGGACCGAGAGGCATATCATTCTGTCGATAAGTGACGCGGTCGCCGCAATTCCGCCAGTCACTCCAGCGGATCTGGGAAGCAGCATTCCAACCGCTCCGGCCACGCCGCTATTGCCGCCAGCGGCGATCCGAAGATTCCGGACGCGATCTGTGGGGATACGGGCGATCACACCAACAGCCTCTACAGCATCAGCGCGCGGCCCTAACCAGGCTACCGCCCCACGCCATGAGTCTCCAAAGACTTCAGATTGGATGACTCAGCGCTGATCGACAAACGCCACAGCCAACCTGTTGGCCGATCGATCCAAGTGCGCGCCTGACCGCGCACGTAGGTCAGAATTTCGCTGCTAGCCTCACTAGCACTACTTTGGCAGATTGTTGATTTTGCCGCGTTTTATAGGATTCCCGAATCAATTTTTCAATGATTCATGGGTGGTCGGCTCTTGGAGGGCTGACCATGCCGGGATGGGAAGACGAACTCGAACGCTGGCTGATGCCGTTCTTGGACCGGCTGGGTCATAAGACCCGGCAGCGGATGTGTCCTCTGTATGTTGCGGGATTGATCGGTCCTGGCGATCGCAAGAGCGTTCAGCCGATGGCGGAACGCCTTGTCACGAGCAACTACGACCAGTTGCACCATTTCATTGCCGACGGTGTCTGGGACGCGACGCCGCTGGAGACAGAGCTGCTCAACCAGGCGGACCGACTCGTCGGCGGCAGGGATGCGGTGCTGGTTATTGATGACACCTCACTGCCGAAGAAGGGTGAGCGATCGGTCGGTGTTGCGGCGCAATACGCATCGGCTCTCGGTAAAACTGCAAATTGCCAAACGCTGGTGTCTTTAACGCTTGCGCGCGGCGAAGTGCCAGTGATGGTCGCGTTACGTCTCTTTCTGCCTGACAGCTGGACAAGCGACATGCCCCGTTTGAAGCGCGCTCGCGTGCCAATCGAACACCGAACGCCACGGTCCAAGCCGGAGATCGCTTTGGCCGAGATTGACCGCGCGATGGCAGCCAACATGCGCTTTGGATGTGTGCTGGCGGATGCAGGATACGGCCTCAGCGCACCGTTTCGACAAGGGCTAACAGAGCGCGGGCTGGCCTGGGCGGTCGGTATCCCTCGGCACCAGAAAGTGTATCCCGTCGATGTGAAGCTCATTTGGCCGATCACCAAAGTCCGTGGCAAACCACGAAAGCACCACGTGCCCGATATCTTATCGATTGCGGCAGAACAAATGCTGGCCAGCGCCAAA
>NZ_JASAUS010000448.1:0-1830 GCF_029953005.1 Bradyrhizobium sp. Mp27
CTCCGTCTGATGCTTGTGGCTGTTCGAAAACAGACCACGTTTATCATCAACCTGAAGCGCAGCACCCTGCTAACGCGGGGCTCAGCAACAGGCCGAATACCCCATCTGACTGACTCACATCTGATGATTTTGTCTGCCGAGTTTGCGGTTCTCCAACGGGGGAATCAGCCATGCGAGTCGGTATTCGAATCTCGTCGCTTGTGCCGAGTGGGTTGGTTATCGAGAGCGTAAGTGAGTCATCTGACTCGATTATTTTAGCCGTCCGATCCGAGGGCGATGCAGCCGGGTGCCCACTGTGCGGGGCGAGATCGCGCCGAATCCATAGCCGATATGACAGACGAGTCGCGGATTTGCCGTGTTCCGGGAAGGAAATACGGCTCCGCGTGATCACGCGGCGCTTCGTTTGCGAGGTGCCTCAGTGTCGGCGACGGATTTTCGCTGAACGGTTCGGGGACGATATTCTCCCGACCCGGTCGCGCCGGACGGCACGGCTGGAATGTATCGTCCACCATCTGGGGCTGGCACTCGGCGGCAGACCAGCGGCGAGCTTCGCTAAACGGCTGATGCTGCCGGTCAGCAACGATACGTTGCTTCGGGTTGTCAGGCGACGAACCCGCCCGCGAACGGAGCCTCTGATCGTCGCCGGCATTGACGACTGGGCTTTTCGCAAGAACCATCGCTACGGAACAATCGTGTGCGATCTGGAGAGGCGGCGGATCGTAACCCTGCTTCCAGATCGCGAGATTGCAACGGTGCGGGCTTGGCTTTCCGACCATCCGGAGATCAGGGTCGTATCGCGCGACCGTGGCGGCGGCTACGGTGAGGCCGCGGCAAAGGCGCTGCCCGACGCCGTCCAGGTCGCCGACCGTTGGCACCTGATGGAGAACGCAAGCGCGGCCTTCCTCAACGCGGTGCGCCGTTCCATGCGGGTGATCCGCGCCGCAATCGGTGCGACGACGATCAATCCAAAACTGCTCACTTGCGCGGAAAGGCTGCAGTATGAAGGATATCTCCGGCGCAAGCAGACGAATGCCGCCATCATGGAGCTCGTCAGAGACGCTGTGCCACTCAAGGAGATTGTCCGTCGAACAGGACACAGCCGTAAACTCGTTCGCCAAGTCAGTCGCGGCGAGAGTACAGATGTCTTCCGGACCCGGCAAAGCACGCTCGATGCCCACTTGCCCTTTCTGGATGCGCAATGGAGCGAGGGCTGCCGTAACGGCGCAGAGCTCTGGCGTCGTTTGCAAGGGCAAGGCTTCCGAGGCTCCTTGCGTGTAGTCAGTGAGTGGACGACACGGCGACGACGGGCCGAGAAGGCGACCAATCAACAACTGCAAAAAGTTCCATCCGCGAGAACAATCTCACGATTATGACCACGGCGCGCGACAATCTCAGCAAAGCAGATACGATCACCATCGCCGCCATCGAGGCGCGCGTTCCCACACTCGTCGAAGCCCGCATGCTCGTCGAAAGCTTTCAGGCCATGGTACGCAAGAAGCTCTTCGCTGATCTCGATCCGTGGATCGCCACCGCCAGCTTGAGCCTGATCGCCTCTTTTGCGAGTGGCATCATCAGGGACAAAGCCGCCGTCCGTGCCGCCATCACCGAGCCTTGGTCCAATGGCCAGACAGAAGGGCAGATCACTAAACTAAAGCTCGTAAAACGCCAGATGTATGGACGGGCGAAGATCGACCTCCTGCAAGCCCGCTTGAAAGGCGCCATCTAGTACCCACTTTTCTTGGAACGTGAGTCGTGATTCAAGGTCGGGATGATACCCGAAGCAAGAGAAGTCCACCTTTCGAGGAAAGATCGCAAGGTGCTTGAGGCGTG
>NZ_JASAUS010000449.1:0-1829 GCF_029953005.1 Bradyrhizobium sp. Mp27
CGGTCGTCAGGCGGTGAAAAGCCGAAGGCAATCCTGTGCGCCTCGTCAGACAAGATGTGCGGCCGCATCAATCGGGCCCAAAAGCCGCACTCTCACGAATAGGACGGGCTAGACACGCGCAAAGCCGATCTCCAGTCTTGCGGCCCAGATACGGATGGCAGTTGACCAGCGCGTCGATTGGGGCTTCTTCCCACGAGCGGAACAGACCCCTGCCCCTCGGGAGGTTGACGGACACGCGATTCCATGGATCAGCGTTCACCGTGCATCTTCAGGCAGCATTGGTGCGGCGTAGACTTGATGTCCGACTTGAGTCCGCAAGTTGATGCAAAGCGGACCGGCATTCTGCGCCAATCATGGATGAATGCGCTAGTCCTTTATGTATCCCTGAACGATGGCCTGATAACTCTGAGCCGCGCTCAGGCTTGATGCGCGATTGTAATGAGCCTCGGTGACACTATGATTCGTGTGATGAAGCAGAGCGCTGGCGAGGTGGGGATTGGCGCCGCCAAGGATTGCCGCGCTGGAAGCGATTGAGGTTCGGAACAGATGCGGGCTGACGGCGACGCCGACGGTGGCACGTGTGGTTTCGGTGATGACGCGCTCGACCCCGGCGTAGCTCATGGGCGCACCATCGTTTGACGAAAGCCACAAAGCATTGGTGGCCGACTGATCTGCTCCCGTCAGCACCGGCCTGTAGCACCTGAGGTAGCGAGCAAGGGCCGGCTGGAGCAGATCATCCACCCGCCGCTCGTCCGGACGATTCTCTTTGGTGTCTGACGCCGACAGCGCGATCCACCAGGAGTTCTTGATCTCAACGAGGCTACGTCCGATTTCCAGGGTGGCAAAATTTTTCAACCGAATGGGATGCATGGCGAGCATCGTCACCATCAGTCCGTCGCGGACCTGACGCGCCCGCCCAAGTTTTGTCATGTCACGGGAAGCGTAAGCCTCAGTGATCAAAGTCAAACCTGCTTCGACCAGGACTTCGGTCAGCACCCAACGGTCGGACTTTGAACGTGGCCGCATCACCAAAGCGAGGTCCTTTTCGATCTCGGCCAGCCAGGACAGGTCACGGGTTGGATCGATGAGTTCGCAGGCGCGACGCAGCTTGTAGATCGATCCGTAGGCTGTCACCGAGCCGACGCGGCTGTTCAGTTCCGCCAAATGGGCGTCGACACCCTCTCGCGTTACATGGCCGCCCGCCGCCTTGTTCGGATCGAGCAATCCCCGTCGGTTCATGCAATCGAGGAAGTAGCCATATCGCCGCCTGAGATCGTCACGGGTGATCAGCTTCAGGTGACTGCCAGCGCCGCCGCGCTTCAGACGCTGGCTGGGCTGGCACGCAGAGATCCAAGCGTTGCGGTCTGCCTCGGGCCAAAGCTCGATCGGGAGCGATCGGATCTTAGTCTGGATTGATGATGCGACCGGCGCGGCTGGTGTCAAGGTTAGCCCCTCAGGCGGCGTCGTCGAACTTGATCTGCGCACGGATCATCTTGCCGAACGCCTCATTGGCCTGCGTCGTCTCCAGGCCGCAGTAGAAATTTATCGTGGTCTGGATACTGCGGTGGCCGAGCAGACGCCGCACGACCTCGTATTCGCCTGGGCGGTGCTTCAGGTAGATCGCCGCGCAGGCATGGCGGAACTGATGGACCGTCACCCGCAAGCCTGTCGCCTTTTGAATGCGTTCGGTGATTTGCGTACTGAACATGTTCGCCGTCTTCCCCGCGGGTCACTTCAAATTCCTCCGGGTGTGGTCAGTCAAATTCCTCCACCCGCGAGGCAGGACAAGGGACTGTTAGTTTGAGTTTGTTTCCCGGGCAAGAGCTTCA
>NZ_JASAUS010000450.1:0-1826 GCF_029953005.1 Bradyrhizobium sp. Mp27
CCGGCGGCTCTTCTTCGTCATCTTCGCTCCTGATTCGCAGCAAGAATCCTCGCCGCTGTCAGGCAGAAAATCCACTCAAGCTACTGTCCGAATTTGCGGGGCCAGCTCTCCTGAGATCAGACGCCACCCAAGCTGCCTGCATTGGCAACACGCTCCCGGAAGGCGCCGCGCGTCAGTCAGGATCTACTCAGGCGCTTTACATGGTAGATCAGATCAATCGACGTATGTCTTGCGATCTTCGGTCCTACCACGCGAATGCGCTTGGCATTACTGGTCCGCAAATGATGATCTTGATGGCTCTGACGGAGCTGGAAGAAGATGGTGTTCCCGTCAATGCTGTCGCGAAGCTGATGAGAGTCGAGTCGGGTTTCATCACCAAGCAATCGAGGGAGCTTGAGGTAAGCAGTTCGTGCGCCGGAAATCCGACATGAATGATGCCAGGTACGTCCTTTTGTCGCTCACGGGCATCGCTCGCAAGATCCTTACGAGCAGCAGAAAGAGGTTGAGCAGTTCGTCTTTGATTATGTCAGCATTCAGGAGTTCGCCAAACTGGCCGCCTGTTTGAATGGACTCAGGTCTCGGTTGGAGAAGGCTCGGCTGCACGCCGCGCTGAACTCTGAGACAGATTGAGACAGTACTGGGAAGAGCGCGGGCCTTCTGCTATCTTCCGAGAGATCTGAGCCAGAAGATCCGTTTCGAATAGTGTCGCCCCGCCCCAGGAGCGGATATCGCCGTCCAGATGCAAGGATGGCACCGGGCGCAGTCGAACGAACGGACCAATCAGCCGATTCAGCGGCTGGGGTCGAGCGAACCGCGACACGAGTCTGAACGGTCCGTCCGTCATCCAACGCTGCTTGGCTGACCTGACGACGTTCGCCTCAGCGCAATTGCCTTCCCTGTCGCTCGAAGGCGTACATCGGATTGATACCGCAATAAGCGTAGGTGCCGGATGCGGTAGCCATGCACTGACTGTAGGTCGAGAACTGGCAGTTGCCCGGATATCCCCAGGCTCGGCCCTGCAGGCAATAAACGTCTTGGCGAGCCGGTGGGGTGTACGAATGAACCCGTGAAGCAGCGGTCAAATCTGATCCAAAGCTGACGAGGATAGGAAGTGCTAGGATTCCGGTAGCGAGAAGGTAAGGCATGAGATCTCTTGCCTCCTTAATTCGCTGAAGGATAGAGCATCCGTATTAGAGGTTTGATCTTAGTCAATTGCCGGTGTCGGGTCCAGTTGGACCATCGTCAGCGAGACAATCACCCGTGGCAGAGCCTCGACGGGGGCTCTTGAGCAGACGTTGGATATCAGGGTGGGCTTAAGAGGGCCGGAGCCGATTATCCGCACCCGTCCTTGGTCTTGGACACACTCGCTCGCGATCCGAAGCCGCCTTTCAAAGATACTCCGCAGTGAAGCGCATCTTTTAAGCGCGACTTGTCGCCTTCGCGCAGCAGAACACTCGTATGGCACTCAATCCATGATCGCTTCGTTCGCTCCGACGCGCGTTGCGGGACCCCCCTCGACCGGAGGACAACACATTGCGTCACCTCAACTGCTGCGCGCGCACTGCGTCACAATGACACGACTTCTCCTCTTCATGGCCGCTTGTTACAATGACATCCATAGATTGCGCCGGATCAATTCGCGAGGCTCCCCTTCGTATATTCTGGTTCAGGAGTGTCGGACCATGTTCGTGAGCATCACCACAGACCATAGATCCCTAGGGTCTGTACCTAAATAGCGCCACGTGATTCTCTTGCCTACGTGTTGATTCGGGGGCGAGAGAATGCGCGCTGGTTTGTTTTGGCTGAACGACAGGCAATGGGCGCGT
>NZ_JASAUS010000451.1:0-1825 GCF_029953005.1 Bradyrhizobium sp. Mp27
CCGCAACCCCGACCAGCTCCGACGACCCGAGCGCTACCAGCAGAGCACGCCGATCAAAGGGGTCCCTTTTGGAGGCCGATAGGGGGTCCCAGTCAAACGCCGATTGACACCGTGCTCTATCAGCGTGTCCCGCGACTGTTCAGTGATCTCGCTTTGGCGCGCGGCGACGGCCGCCACCCGCGTCTGCTGCGCGCGCTCGGCCGCGTCGATCTCCTCATCCTTGATGGTGTGGACGGCCTCACTCAACGGCATCATAGTGCCAAGGCGTGGTCGCCAGAGCGCCACAAAGAAGGGAGACCGTCCGAGATGAAGTTTATCAGAATAGGCGTTGATCTCGCCAAGAACTATTTTCAGATTCATGCGCTGTCTAGTGAGGATGCACCAGCCGTAAAGCGCAAGCTGACGCGCCGGACGATGCGCGAGTTCTTCTTGAAGATCGAGCCGTGCCGCATTGGCATGGAGGCTTGCGGTTCAGCGCACTATTGGGCGCGCGAACTGAAGGCCATGGGACACGATGTTTCTCTGATGCCGCCGGCCTACACAAAGCCCTATGTCAAACGAGGTAAGAACGATGCCGTCGATGCGGAAGCCATCTGTGAAGCGGTCTCGCGTCCTGCCATGCGTTTTGTGCCGATCAAGAGCGCTGATCAGCAAGCGACCCTGATGTTGCACAAGACACGCGAGCTGCTGGTCAAACAGCGAACGATGAGCGTGAACGCTCTACGCGGCCACTTGGCCGAATTCGGTCTTGTCGTCGCCAAGGGCAGCGGCCGCGTCGACGAGCTTTTAGGCCTCGCAGAAGGCGACGCGACTCTTCCCGACGCTGCTGTCTTGGCCGCGAAGGTTCTCGGTCAGCAAATTGATGCTCTCGGAAGCGCGCTCGATGATTTGGAGAGCGAGATCGCCAAGGCTCACGCGCTCAGCGAGACGAGCCGTTCGCTCGAAGAAATTCCCGGCGTTGGCAAGCTTGTTGCCTCGGTAATTACAGCCAGTGTACCAGACCCAAGCGTATTCCATTCGGGACGGGATTTTGCTGCCTGGCTGGGTCTGACGCCCAGGCAAATTTCGAGCGGGGGTAAACCAACTCTCGGAACCATCACCAAGGCGGGTAATCGATATATAAGGAAGCTACTCGTTCTCGGAGCAACATCGCTTCTAAACGTTGTGGAAAAACGCCGCGGCGGCTTGCGCGACTGGATTGTCGGGCTTTTGGCTAAAAAGCCGGCGCGGCTTGTGACCGTCGCCCTCGCCAACAAGCTTGCTCGGATCATCTGGGCAATGATGAAAACCGGAGAATGCTTCCGCACCGAGATGTTCGCCAAACCTTGAGTGTCGGCCAGCCGCATCCGAATCGAAGAGTTATAAGCTTGGTAAGTGCAAGAAAGGCATGATGAAAGACAACGGTCGCCACCGAAAACCAGGAAAACCCGACCAGTCGTGTGAGCTTTAAAGCTCGCATCCTTGATGTGACCCCCTGGTTGTCGGACTTCATCAGGGCCAGCGGAGATATGATCCGCGCTAAAGGCCGGACATACGATCGCAGCCGTCCAAGTCGTTCGAAGTGCCAAATTGTGCTTGCCATCAGACGACTGGGGCCTCGAGCCGCTCGACGCCGCGGCCCGCCACGACCTCCTGGAGATCCTCGAGGACCGCTACGGCCACCGCTCCACCATCGTCACCAGCCAGCTCCCCGTCGATCAATGGCACGCGCTGATCGGCGAGCCGATGACTTCATGATGCCTCCTTCTTCGAACGCTTGGTGCGTCGTACCCGGTTGCGAAGCTGACTCATTTGTTCGTCTGAGAGCTCGATCTGCCAAGGCTGG
>NZ_JASAUS010000452.1:0-1814 GCF_029953005.1 Bradyrhizobium sp. Mp27
CCTGATCGCCGTCGCCCGCAAGCTGCTGACCATCCTCAACGTCATGATCAGGACGAAAACACCATGGCAACCCGCTTGACAGCGAACACAGTCGCTCACCCGTCTCGCCGCCAGGCGGCGAGCCACCCTCTCCCGCAAGGGGAGAGGGTAGAAGCAGCACCGCTTGTGAAAATGATCAGAACGGATCCGTCCCCAGCCCCGGCACATCCGCCGGCCGCGGTCCCGGCGCCGGCCAGTGAAACCGGCGGTCCTTCTCGGCAATCGCGATGTCGTTGATCGACGCCTCGCGGCGCCGCATCAGCCCGTGCTCGTCGAACTCCCATTGCTCGTTACCGTAGGAGCGATACCACTGGCCGGATGCATCGTGCCATTCGTACTGAAAGCGCACCGCGATGTGGTTGCCGTCGAAGGCCCAGAGATCCTTGATCAGGCGATACTCGTGCTCCTTCTCCCATTTGCGGGTGAGGAAGGCGACGATGGCTTCGCGGCCCTGAAAAACCTCGGAGCGATTGCGCCAGCGGCTGTCCTCGGTATAGGCGAGCGAGACTTTCACCGGATCGCGCGAATTCCACGCGTCCTCGGCCATGCGCGCCTTTTGCGCGGCGGTCTCACGGGTGAAGGGTGGAAGTGGCGGGCGCGACATGGTGGCCTCATCGGTTGGTCCGGGCCGCAATCTATCGCTGCAATTGGCGGAGTCGATAGGTCATCACCTATCGGCCGATCACTTATCGGGCGATCAGGAAATCAGATCGGCCTTCATCAGGATGCGGATCGATTTCGGGATCGGCTGGGCGCGGCCGCCGCTGATGAAGGCGACGCGGACCTCGGCTTTCACCAGCACGTCCTCGGCCCGCCGCACCTCCTGCGCCAGCATGATGGAGGCGCCCTTCACCGCAACCGGCCACGTCACGACGTCGAGCACGTCGTCCATCCGCGCGGGCTTCAGAAAGTCCAGATGCATCGAGCGCACGACGAAGGCAAAGCCCGCGCCCTCGGTTTCGACCTGATCGAACAGCGCCTGCTGCTCGGCGCCCATCAGCCGCAGATGATTGGTGCGCCCGCGCTCCATGTATCGGAGATAATTGGCGTGATAGACGATGCCGGAAAACTCTGAGTTGACGATATCGCAACAGAAGGCCAACGCATTGATTTCATTCGGTCGCTGGAGCGTTAAAGCGTGAACGAAAGGCGTGTTTATCTGTGCTCTTCCATAGCAAACCTCAGAGCCTTCGGGATTCGTGCCGCTTTGATCGGGCATGCCCCGACGTCGCTACACTCGCTGGTCCGGCCACTACCCGCCCGGCAGCCCCGCCGAATGGCTCGCCGAGGGGCATGTCACCTGCAACATCCAGTGCCATGGCTGCAGGCGAACGGTCGACTTCCCGCTCGACACCCTGCCCCAAAACCGGCCATGGTCCCGGGTCGGCTGGCGCTTTGTCTGCAAGGTCTGCGGCGCGGCCGGAGCGGTGCACATCGCGCCGAATTGGCATGACAGAATCGGCCACGCGGTGCCGTTCACCAAGGGCTGGAAGGCCTAGTCGCTATGCCTGGCGCGCAAACGTAAGAGGGACGAGTGAACGTAGCCCAACCGTCGATCTCCGAGGACGATCAACGCTGCATGGCCTTTGACGGGCTTATTCAGTGGACTTTAGCCGTCATCGACCAAGCAACGCGGGTAAGAGAGATCGATCCTACGTCGGCAGTTCTAGGGTCTGTACCTAAATAGCGCCACGTGATTCTCTTGCCTACGTGTTGATTCGGGGGCGAGAGAATGCGCGCTGGTTTGTTTTGGCTGAACGACAGGCAATGGGCGC
>NZ_JASAUS010000453.1:0-1801 GCF_029953005.1 Bradyrhizobium sp. Mp27
GATTGTTCCATCGCCTTCAGTCTCCTCTCGGCTCTCTGACAAGCCAAGGATCGCAGAGCGAAAGCCGAAGCGAAACCAGTCAATCAAATGGGAGAAAAGCTCCGCTTACGCAATATCCCTTCATAACGACAAACTATTTGTCCCGGACGTCGCGGCAGAGCACCCTCATTGGCCATCTGCCATTGCTGAGTGAGGGCTTGCGACAAGCGCCAGCTAGACAGTCGATAGAACCCCCATCAGCAGCGTCGATATCGTTGCCGTAACGTGACATCGCCGCCGGTGCAACGCACAAGTCGCGACACTAGGTCTTACCCATGCACCACATCCGCCCAACTCGACCTCTCTCTCACTACACTGCGCCAGTTAAAAACGAGCCAGACGAAACTTCTTGTGATGCTACAACCTCGTCATCGGTTGATCGGTCTCAGGCACCACCGTTCCCAGCTCTGAATACAGGCGGCGGACAATCTGAACTCGAGCGTCTTGAGAGAGTAGAGTTCATCTATCCCGCGGATATTGCAAATAAAGGCGATGCTCACAGATTGGCCTTGAAACAGGCATTCGCAGCAAGACAACTTCTGTATCATCCGGGAGACGTGCTTCGACAGGAAATCGCTAAAGCAGCAGGCAAGCTCGTCCGCATTGTGATGAAATTGACAGATGTTGAATTAAGCGCATTGTCGACGCGTTTAGTATCATCGGGTTGTCTGCTTGCAGACAAATCGCCGAACGTATTAATTGAGATCCTCGATCGATTGGTTGATGATGCGCGATACGAAGTAAGCCGTGCAAGCGCAACAGACCGAACGGCCTTTATTTCCTTCTTAGGCGATCTCGGAGCTTTCTATGTTGATTCTAAGAAGAGCAGTGGACCATTTCCATTGTCTGCAGAGCAGAAGCAAGCACTTCTTGGTAGGTTGTCAGACTTAATTGCTGAAGAAAAACTCACCGCGATCTCCGATGCAGTACTAAAGCGAGTAGCAAAGGTCTCCGCGGGTACGGGAGTCGTGGGGCCGAAGAAGAAGGAGGAAAGGAAGAAAATAGACGCCTCTTCGATACGAAGTGGGCTCTACGACCTCGGCGGGGAAATTGACGAAAAGCTTTGCGTGCCTGAACATATGCGAATTCCTCCGATCACTTGGAGACCGATGCATATCAAAGCAACACGGCTCTTGAACGTCCAGGAGCCCCTCGTTGGCCATATGTCGGGCTCCCCTGCTGAAGTATTGATGATGTGGGATATGCTGTGTGGTCGTGCCGAGGGCTTATACACTGCGGCCCTTGATGCGCATCGGAATGCGATCAATGCAGGCCTTGGCTCTGCGGAACCAAAGGATCATTTTAGTGCAGAAGAATGGGTAGCACGGCTCGCCCGTCTTGCCGGCGCTTGCGCGATGCAGATCGGTGTAGGTTATCACAGCGCGGTAGAAGTTGTTGAAAGCGCGCTCAAATATACTGGGCAAGACGTGCGAAGCGTGCTTGCCGATCCGGCCACAGAGGATGCTACTCGTTTGCTCGGAGCAGGTGCCGCAACGGATCTCCTTACGGAGCTTTTCGAAACTCAAACAAAGTCAACTTTGCGCCGCTCAAATGTGAGGGAGGCGACATGACTGACCAGCGCCGCCGAATTTTCCTCCGGCGGTCGGCGCAAAAAGACCCGTCAACTATTAACGCTGATTGTTGGAGACGTCTAGCCCGTCTTATTCGCGAGAGGGCGCCTGAGAGGCTGGCGAGCGTGGTGTAAAGCGCTGATGCGGCGTAGGATTCGGTTGTGAAGCCAACCCCATCACCTCAACCGCGA
>NZ_JASAUS010000454.1:0-1791 GCF_029953005.1 Bradyrhizobium sp. Mp27
TCAACGCATACAACGACAGAGCCGAGCCCTTCGTCTGGACCAAGAAAAAGGTCCGTCAACGCCGTTTCAAAGGCCGCCGTATCACTCAGCTCTGATTCCGGGTACTAGGAGATCTCGAATGGCACCGAATGCAAGCGAAGACGAGAAACGCGAGCGGCGGCCACATGTCGGGCACGACCCGGCTCTGATATCTGGCGCTTCCGCCGATGGCGCTGGGAAATCTACGACAGCCGCATCGCCTATTCCATTTACTTTTCGGGAATGGCAGAGCTCGATTGAAGCGACAAGCAACCTGTTCGCTGCGGCCCTGAAGGACGGACTAGGTTTGGCGGCTTCCTCCCTGCACGATCAGGCCACCTTTCTGAAGGATATCGCGGACTCCAAAACTTCCTCGGAGCTGTTGCGGTGTCACCTGGATTTTCTGGAGAAATTCTGGTCGAGGTCGTTCAGCGCCGGCTCGAAGATATTGGATCATCTCAAGCCACAGCCATCACCCGCGGGAAGGCAGGCGCTTCACTGAGCTTGCGATAAGAGCCCGATCGCAGCTACTTCCTCCAGAGCCGAGGGCATATGTCGCCCACTGACGAGGGTGTGGGTCGCTTTAGTGGCTTCAGCTCACCCGCCAAATCCCACGATTGCTCTGAACTCAAGATGCCGCGAGTTATCTAAGATTCGTTTGCCATAGATACCTCTCTTTTTGTCGAATAGAGCTTTTCTTAGGCGGAGGCAGGCAACCGCTGTCCGCTCAAGGGGGCGCAGATCCGGTTGGCGGCCGATGCCGGGATGAGTGATGACGTGATCGCCACAAGCCTGGGCGTCGGCCACTTGGCGGTCTCCCACCCTTCGACGTTTTTGTCGAAGGCAACCTGGCGGAGAACCAGAGCGAAGAGCCGCCTACCGGGCAGAGCGCGAACTCAACGACAAGGAAGAGGCCCTTCTGGTGGCCACCGCCTGCGGCCCTCCGGCAGGCCGGGCGCTGGACACCGGAGCTGCTAGCTGGCGAATGCTCAGGCTGACGTGGTACCAAGCGTGCCGCCGGAACGTCGTTCTCACGCTTGACTGCAACTTGCCCACACGGGCCGCTTTCGTTTTGGGAATTGCCGGGTCTCGTCAGCTTTCAGTAAGCCAGCCCGGATACAGAGCCGTTGTGGTTAACGGGACGTGGCAGGGACAGCGCTATCTATCCAGAACGGTCAGCGCCGAGTCACGCTTTCCGCTAAACTCAACGGCAGCGCGGAGCGGCAGGGATAGTGCCTTTATCCAGCCCCCCCAGGTCGGTAGGCGCCAGGCCGCGCCCGCGCTGTTTCCTGTCGCTGACCTTCTGTAGTCGGCTTTAAGCGTTCAGGGGGTGGAACATGGACGGCTTCAACTCAACATCCTCGCCTTATGCGCCGCAAGTGCGGCGCAACCAGCCGCTGCCAAGTTTGTCTCTTTATGTGCCCCCGAGCTGGCAGCAGGGAGATCCGTGGGCGCCGGAAGACCTCAAGTTGCGAATGGGTTTGCACAAGCTTCTGCCCCATCCGGATCTGAGCCAAATAAAAGTCTTACTCTCGGGGACGTGAACTAAACAGCCGGTATCGGGCCGCCAGGCTCGGAACACGAGATTTTTCTCCGCAGAAACTGAACTAGCTCCCGATTGAAGTCAGCCAAGGCGGCGAGTCGCCCGCGCTGCCTGCGATCCGAGTCGATCGTTAATAAGCCGAATTGGGCTGAACTGGACAGTTGAGCGTTGGCCAGAGTGAGAGCAGGAAGAGGGACAAAAGGTCTCTGAGCCAAGCCAGGACACGGCGG
>NZ_JASAUS010000455.1:0-1743 GCF_029953005.1 Bradyrhizobium sp. Mp27
ATAAACGTCCTGCCTGACCGGCTACTGCTGTTCAGCGGCGCTGACGGCGATCATCAGGTGGGGGAGTTTCAAGTGACCATACCCGGGGGATTTTGACCGACCCACGGGGATGAGCTGAAGTTCGTCACGAATTCCGGCATGGGCAGCTTCGTCATCAAGAGGCCAAGTTCGAGTGTTAGAGAGGCTGGCTTTCGAGAAGCTGACAAAGGTCGAAGAAGAAAGACAAACTCGCGGCTGCATCTACCACGTCTGATGCGATCATCTCCGATCCTGAACTCATTCCACCTCAACTCGCGGTCGGCGCGCAGCTCTGCGTCCTGCATCGTTTCATCTGACGGAAAGCTCGTTAGGAGGTCAGGCGACGCTGACCGCAGCCAGCCCCAGTCCCATACCGAACATGTGCATTTCGATCTCTGTCCGCGACCAGTTGTTCTGGCCTGCACTTGAGCCTATGCTTGGTCCGATAAGCAGAATGACCGCGATAGCCGGGCCAACGCGAGAACAGACGAGAGCGCGATCTGAGAGTCCGGCAAGAGCGGAGCGATCTGTTCACCTGATTAAATGAAGAAAGAAATCGCTCAGACGCAAAGCAGCCCAGACGATCATCCCGCGCACGGCTAAAGGTGCGGCGCTGGCCGATGATCTCGGGACTGCGGCTGCCGCTGCGTTTAATGCGCACTCCGCGATGTCCCCAGTGCGTCCGATCCTGCGCGCCATGATGCAACGTCGGACAGGCCGTCAGCCGGAGCTACATCGGCCAAGCTGAGATTTTCATCGTCAGATGAGGCAATACGATCCGCCAACTTTATCCGGCTGCTATTGATGCTACGCGTCATGCAGATGGCGCTCGCGCCTTGTTGTTGGAAAAGAGGATTCACTCGTGTCCTGATTAAGACAAATCGTTGTAATTGTTGGCGAAGCCGCCGCTGAAATGGCCGTCTTCCTCTAAGCGTCCGCTGGCGAAGAAGCGTAGCCGTTTCTTGCTTGCCCGCCCGGGCACACAAACGCTAGCTTCTGCGTGTGGCGCTATCGATTAGCCTTAGCAGCTCTCCACATGGTTGACCAAGATGGGCGACTCTGAAGCTCGCGCTCACCTAACGACTTGAGATCGGCATTCGTCGGTGTTGCGGCCGAACAGCTGGGCCTTCTCACGTCCTGGACGACGCGCTCGCTCGGGCGATAGCCAAGATGCAAGCGAGCGGCGCGGAACGCATGACGGCCTCGGTCCTGATGGTCGCCAGACGCAAGCGGCTCGGGGGAAAGCGGTTTGCCCGTCCGCTGGCGATCCGGCCGCGACGGAAAGTGGAGCACTGGTGAATGGTGATCTTGCTCGCGCGCAAGAGACCGCCTCGGGCGCGTTGATTGGCAGCATCGTCTAGGCGATGACGCAGCCCCGACTGGCTGTTTAAGGAGCGGACGCAACGCGTGACGCTGAGGTGGCTCGCGTCCTCGTCGATCATGTTCGGCGCCAGCCAGTCTTGTCGCAAACGCGCCACAGCAACGTAATGTCTGCGGCGCCCGACAACTGCACCAGGTTCTCATATTTCTCTTACCGTAAGCGACGTTCGCGTCCCACTCGCAAAGGTTTGGCGTGGGGATTGCAGTCTGTTGATCAACGTGTTTGCAAATCGCTGGCGGGGGGTATGGAGGCGGCAACGACGGAGAATTACGAGGTGCGGCCGAACGACCAGGGCAGGAGCTCGTCGATCCGGGACTGCGGGTGACCGGTTGCGATCGCTTTGA
>NZ_JASAUS010000456.1:0-1741 GCF_029953005.1 Bradyrhizobium sp. Mp27
GGTAAAGGGCGTCTTTACAATCGCCGGTTTTTGCAGATGTGCAGCCACTATCTGGTCGATCCAGTCGCCTGCACGCCGGCGTCTGGCTGGGAGAAGGGGCAGGTTGAGAACCAGGTCGGGCTGGTCAGGGAACGCTTCTTCACGCCGCGTCTGCGGTTCAAAAACCTCGACGAGTTAAACGCCTGGCTGCTCGACAAATGCATCACCTACGCCAAGGCTCATCGCCATCCGGAACTGGTCGATCAGACGATCTGGGACGTGTTCGAAGTCGAACGCCCTAGGCTCGTTCCCTATGCAGGGCGATTTGACGGCTTCCATGCGGTGACGGCGTCGGTCTCGAAGACCTGCCTGGTGCGCTTCGACAACAACAAGTACTCGGTCGCAGCCAGTGCAGTCGGACGACCGGTCGAGGTTCAAGCCTATGCCGATCGCATCGTGATCCGCCAGGATGGACGTATCGTTGCCGAGCATCAGCGATCCTTTGGCCGCGGCGATACCGTCTACGACCCTTGGCATTATGTGCCGGTGCTCGCCCGCAAACCCGGCGCCTTACGCAACGGCGCTCCCTTCAAGGACTGGGTGCTGCCGGCCGCGATCGAGCGGATCCGGCGCAAGCTTGCCAGCATCGACGATGGCAATCGGCAGATGGTCGACATCCTCAACGCGGTGCTGACTGACGGTCTGCCTGCGGTGGAAGCGGCCTGTGCCGAAGCGCTCAGTCACAGCGTTCATTCCGCCGATGTGGTGCTCAACATCCTGGCCCGTCAACGTGAGCCAGCCCCGCCGGCCAACATCATGACGCCAGCCGCCCTGACGCTCCGTCATGCACCAATCGCCGATTGTGCCCGCTACGACAACCTTCGGAGGACCAACTGATGGAACGAACTCAAATCTTCGACCTCATGGGCGAGCTCAAGCTCTATGGCATGAAGGCTGCCTTCGACGAGATCATGGCAACTGCCGTCAAACGTCAGCATGAACCCCAGCGCATCGTTGGCGATCTACTCTCCGCCGAGATCAACGAGAAGCAAGCCAGATCTATCAAATACCAGCTCACCATTGCCAAGCTGCCGCTTGCCAAGGACATTGCCGACTTCCAGTTCGACGGCACGCCGATCAATCAGACGCTCGTCAATGATCTTGCTGGCGGCGGCTTCGTCGCCCAACAGCGCAACGTCGTGCTGGTCGGCGGCACCGGCACAGGCAAAACCCACCTGGCCATTGCCATCGCAAGAAGCTGCATCCGATCTGGTGCCCGCGGCCGCTTCTTCAACGTGGTCGACCTCGTCAACCGCCTCGAGACCGAGACCCGCAATGGACGGCAGGGACGGCTTGCCGAGCATCTGACCCGGATGGACTTCATCGTGCTGGACGAACTCGGCTATTTGCCCTTCGCCCAGTCCGGTGGCCAGCTTCTCTTCCACCTCGTCAGCCGGCTCTATGAGCGCGCCTCCGTCATCGTGACCACCAATCTCGCATTCGGCGAATGGCCCAGCGTGTTCGGCGACGCCAAAATGACCACAGCGTTGCTCGACCGATTGACCCATCACTGCGACATCGTCGAGACCGGCAACGATAGCTGGCGGTTCAAAAGCCGAGACGACGATCACGCCACCCGCGCTCGTCTCGCCTCCGCTATCCCGGCCAGCTCCGACGAGACCAGCGCTACCAGCAAACCCCGCCGCGGAAAGGGGTCAAAATTGGACGCCGATGAAGGGTCAAATTTGCAAGCCGATTGACA
>NZ_JASAUS010000457.1:0-1736 GCF_029953005.1 Bradyrhizobium sp. Mp27
TGAAGCTCTTGCCCGGGAAACAAACTCAAACTAACAGTCCCTTGTCCTGCCTCGCGGGTGGAGGAATTTGACTGACCACACCCGGAGGAATTTGAAGTGACCCGCGGGGCTTTCAGGAAAATTGATCTCACCTCCGAGGCGCAACCAATCAGCTATCGAGTGCTATTCCCCGAACGCTGCGATGTACCTTCGGGCGGTGCCGGTAAACACCGCCGGATCATACAGGCCCTTGAGCCAACGCCGGTGACGACGGCAAACCATTGCAATAGACTCGACCGCCGTTTCGATCTCGAATGGAATGCATTCGGGTTTCACGCGCGCCGCAACGTCTCAAAGGCGAAATCACCCAGAAGGTCGGCACGCCTGTTCATTTGTACAGCATAAACGCCGGTACGTTTTCGTGTCCGAAGCTCATTCGAAACAACACGACGAACGTCTAAGCATGCGCTTTTGGCCGGACGGGCCGTGCCCAATTAATCCTCCATCAAGGCCACTTCCGGGAAAATACGGGGGCTTGCCTTCGATTTACAATTTGCAACTTGCCCGATCGCTCCGGCTTCGCTTGAATGTCCTCATGCGGGGCTGGACTGTGATCGTGCTTCTGGGCCTTACAGCCATAGGAGCTTATTCCGTCGGCCGTCAGGACGGGCGACCCTCTACTTCTGCGCCTGCAATGGTAGCGCAGCTAACCAGCCCCCCAGCAAGTCCGCTCGCGCTAACGGCGGTGCCGGGCAGCCCTTCGCAGCCGCAAGCTTCCAAGACTGCTCCGCCCGGCCCGCGTGGCGCCACCGCAATACCCAAGACACCGCAAGATCCCGCCCCACAGCAAACCGACACAAAACGCAAGATCGAAGTTTCGCTGACCGCCGCGGCCATCGCCGCGATCCTGATTAAGGCCAGCCGGGATCAATATCACGCAACCGGCAGACCCTGCGCCTGCCCGGATGACACGATGCGCAATGGCCGGGCATGCGGCAGCAGAAGCGCCTATTCGCGGCCGGGCGGCGCGGCACCGCTGTGCTACTGGGTGATGTTACGACAGCAATGATAGACGAGTATCGAAAAAAGATAACTCGATAGTTGTTGTGGGGCGGGGCTGGTTCAGTTCAGCGATTTCTTCACTGGGGGGTTGCGCTCCTCGCCTTAGCCGTTGCGGCGACGACACTAGCAGGATGCATCACAACATCCATACAAAAGGTATGCAGGCCGGGACCTTCCCTCCGAACCGGTCAATCGGATAGCCGCTTACGTCGCGGGCCCCCGCTCTAGTTTCTAGCATTCAGGCGACTATCTCAGAGGAAGGAAGAAAGCCGGCGTCGTTGCTGAAGATGGGTTGGTGTTGTTTCCACCAATGCGGACGTACACCATGCAGAAATTCGTCAGGGGCTTGCGACCAACAACATTGATGGCGTGCTAGTCCTGAACGTCGGTGACACTGCGGTCCAGCAGCAGTATGCTGGACCGATCTTGAGTGGCCCGTATTCAGGTCCCTCCACCACGAACGGGACTATCAACACATTCGGGCACGTGTCGTCGTCAGCGTCGCTGAATGGAACATCGTCGGGTACGATTACCCGCAACATCTACTCCCGGTCTGTCTTGTGGGATGGATATTTGGGGCTAGTCTAGCCCGTCCTATTCGTGAGATTGCGGTTTTTTAGTCCGATTGATGTGGCCGCACATCTGCTCTGACGAGGCGCACAGGATTGCCTTCGGCTTTTCACCGCCTGACGACC
>NZ_JASAUS010000458.1:0-1720 GCF_029953005.1 Bradyrhizobium sp. Mp27
TCTTGCGTCATTGATGCCGCTCGAGCCCGCACCGAGCCCGGCAGTGGATGTGCCCGAAGCGCTGAAAGCCAGCTCGCTCGAGCTGTGGTATCAGCAGAAACTTCATCTCCGGACATTGGTTCCGAGCGGCGCCGAGGCGCTGATCCGGATGCGCCATCCCGCATGGGGCGTCGTGCCGCCTGCCTACTTCATCCCCGACGAAAGCGATCCGCATTTTCATGCGCTGTCCGAGTTCGTGATCGCGCGCGCGATCGAGGACTGGCGCTATCTGCTCGGGCAGATCGGACCGGTCGATCTCTCGATCAACCTGCCGATCTCGTTTCTGGCCGACGATGCTGCGGTGCGCGAGCTTTGCTACCGGATTCCGGATCATGCGGCGTTCGCCGGCCTGCTGATCGAGATCGACAGCGCCGAGGTGATCGACAATCTCGACCTGGCGATCGATGTCGCCCGGCGCGTTCGCCTGCACAATATCGGCATCTCGATCGACAATGTCGGCGCGAAGTGGCCATCCTTGCTGGGATTGCCGAACTTTCCGTTCGTCCAGCTGAAGGTCGACCATCAATACGTCACCGGTTGCGCGGATCAGCGCCTCAAGCAGACGGTGTGCCGGCGTATCGTCGAGCTCGCACACGACTCCGGCGCGCAGGTAATTGCGCAGGGGGTCGAGACGCGCGCGGACTTTCTTGCCGCACATGAGATGGATTTCGATCAGGTCCAGGGTTACCTGTTCGGCAAGCCGATGGGCGTCAAGAAGTTCGCCCGCTCGCGCACGCACTTCTCGGAGAAAGAGCCGATCGTCCTGAGGCATGGCGCCTAGTCAGGCGCGAGTGTCGCCATCGATCGCGCGCAGCGCTTCGCCGCGGGCGATCAGGCGCTTTGTGTGAATCGGCGGATGGAATGACCCTGCCCAGATTAATGATGTCAACGGCTTAACGTGCCGATCGGCGCCGGGCCCCGCGCCAACTCACATGCTGACGGCGGTCGTCTTCCCCTCGGCTTTGCTATGCACTTCAAGCTCGAGAGATCGATTCGTTCAGGATAATCTCCTGAATAACGAGATAAGCCGTACGGCAGTTGCCGCACGGCTCTTCCGGAGTTCGTCATTCACTGCGCGGATCCGGTAGCGACGCGCTGAGCCGACGTCTTGGCAGACTTATTGGACGCGCTCGTCGGCGACCTTCTTCTCAGAAGAGAGCTCGGTCGTAATTCTGCGCATTGCCACGGCCTGGGCCTGAACTTTTTGGCTAACACGCTCGAACTCAGCCATCTGGTTCTGGAAACCGGCATCCTGGGTCTGCTGGGTAGCAGGAGCGGCGCCGTTACCGCCAACACTATTAACCGCCATGTCTATTCACCTTTCTTTATGATAGTCGTTAGTTGTGGCCTGCTACGTCGGGCGGGCCGACGATACGAGGGGCAGGAATAGAAAGAAAGACGGTGCTCGCCCCCCAGACTTCTCAGGCTCAGTTCGGCGCTCTTGCCGAGACCAACGGTCTTGGGCTGTACGTTGTCCGTTTTGCCGGCGTTCTTGTTTTCGGCGGCCATCGCTTTCTCCTATGCTCGTCTTGTTACGTCTCAATAGACGTGCTCGCCTAGAGTTCAGCAGCCTCACGCTAGGCGCGCTACCTTTCGAGAAGCTGACGAGTCTCGGTCGGGGTGATTAGGTCGATCCTTTGCAGCAGCCCATCACCTGCCGGCAGCTGCAACCTCACCTAGG
>NZ_JASAUS010000459.1:0-1719 GCF_029953005.1 Bradyrhizobium sp. Mp27
CGCGGTTGAGGTGATGGGGTTGGCTTCACAACCGAATCCTACGCCGCATCAGCGCTTTACACCACGCTCGCCAGCCTCTCAGGCGCCCTCTCGCGAATAAGACGGGCTAGATCCAATTGGGTCATTACGAACGCAGCGACGACTGGCAAAGCGATCAAGTTGAAAGGCCGATCGAGCTGACGATCGGCGCCATCGAGTAAGATCGACGCCACCGTCCACGAAAAATAGCCAGCCCCGAACCACAACGGTCCGATGATGAGTGGAACGCGGCCGATATGAGGTAGATCCGCACCGACCTCGAAATGATAGCTGCCGAATGGAAAGCCCGTAGCGGTGCCGAGGTTTTCCATCGTAAAGGCAATTGCGCTGCACATAGCGAACAGGATTGAGGCACGGCGTGGACCATAGGCAAGAGCGGCGTGGATCAGCGCGCAGGCAATGAAGATTGCCCAGAGCGCTCGCGCGAGCGGAGTCGGATTCCAGAAAAAGCCGATTGCGGCTGCAAGAATGCCGGCAAAAAAGCCAAAGTACAATCTTCTGCCAAGTCCAGAGCCTGTTGCAAGAACTGTCATGTCGCATTGTGTTTGCCCCGTCGGTAACGCTGTGCTCGGCCTAATCCCGAAATAACTGCCGTCGTCGCCCATTGGGCACCCAGTCGAAATTATTTCGGCGGGCATCAAAGCATAGCGGCGGATGTTGGCCAGCGCGATCTGGGTGCATCGGACTTACGTGCCGCCCGGCTTGGGTCATTTTCGATCCAGTGCCCAAAGCCGCGGTGCCGAGGTCGAGATAGACGCATTGTGTTTGGCCGGACGCCCGTGATTCAAGCTGATGCCGCTCCTCGTTTCGCCAACCGCAAAACAAGGAATCCGCCATCAGCCCATAGGTTCCAACCGCGCCTACATCAACTCGGAATTCACGCAGCTCCAAGGGTTGATGCAGGTTTCATAGAATCGATCGTCTAACAGGAAGTATGTGTATGGCTTCGCCGGGTTGATTTCCGTCACCTGGCGATTCTGGTAGTTGACCAGCGCAGCGTTCTCTGGGCCGAATCGCGGTCAAACCCACCTTTTTGCCAGTCGCGAGGCCTCTAAGCGCGACTGCGAGGAAGCAGAGCTAAAGCCATGTCTCCTTTAGAAGCAATCAGCCGCTGGCTGGAATCACAAGACTTAGACACGCAACTCGAGGTCGCTGCATACGCGACATTCTTGATCTTTAGGAAGAGTGACGTTCTGACGCTGGGCGGGTCGGAGGAGCTCGACACTCTTCAGCGTTGGTTGACCGAACCAGAGTTGGATCCAAGGGCCGCCGCAGGTCGTGCTCTGACCTTCCGGCTCGCCTTCGAGTACTTTGCCGAGGGCAGAATCAGCGGAGTTGGATGGAAACGAACCGAAGAATTAGAGCATAAGAATCTGGAACGAGCTAAGCGCAACGGAAAGCTCGCGGCTGCACGCAAGGCGCAAAGAAAACTTCAACTGTTGCCATCCCGAAAAGAGCACTGGTATCTTGTTGCGAAATCCTGGAATGGACTGGCGGCGACTTATCTAACACGCGAGGCTCTGTCCGTCGTCAGATGATTTGAGACTGATCAGGCGTTCTGAGAAGAGAGGCTCTTCTCTATTCGGCCGGATTTAGTCAAGGGCTTGATTGGGCGCCTCCTTGGGTTCGGTACCGCTCGCGGGGCCGTGCTTCTCTTCGGGATCAGCCGTATGGCTCTCC
>NZ_JASAUS010000460.1:0-1709 GCF_029953005.1 Bradyrhizobium sp. Mp27
ACCAGAACACTGACTCTATCTCCCATCGGCCGTAGCGGGCTGCTCACGATCGTCTGAATTCAGTGCTCACGATCGCGCGAAATCGATGCTCACGATCCGTGAAATCCGCAGCCTTGCCCAGCAGGGCCGTCAACGCCTCCTGGAAATCGCCGGTCGAGATGCCGCGCAGATACAGCACCGGCAACAGCGCATCCAGGCTCCGGGTGCGCCGCGCCCACAGCGGCAGGATCGCCGAGCTGAACCGGATCCGCTCGCCGTCACCGGCCGCTCCGCGGTCCCGAATCTTCGCCCGCGCGACCTCGACCGGTCCGATGCCGGTCGCAATCGTTCGGGCGGGCCGTAACCATGCCGCACGACACGGGCGCGCCCGTCGGCAAGCTTCAAATCTTCACCGTGGCAAGAAACGTCTCGACTTCGATCTCCACGGCCTGCGCCAGAAGCTGCCGCGCTCCGGCTCGCAGGATATTGGTCAGTGGATCGTCGATCTCGTCGGGCTGACAAAGGGCAACAATATTGCTAGTCTCGTTCATGGCGTATCGCTCTCCTTGAGAGGTTCTGGCAGGCTCGACACCCGCCTCGATACGCCGGCCTATCTCAGGCCGTCATCACCCAGCTTCCCGCATAGCTCCGTCAAAGGCGGCTAAGCTTCGAACGGCCCACGCGGGCCGCTTTCCGTTTTTTGGATACCGCGCGGTCTCGTCAGCTTTCAGTAAGCTAGGCCCGATACATGATTGTTGGGTTTAGCGGGGGTGGGACGGACATTGCTGTGGCTTCCAGAGCAGTGGGGTGGAGTGTCACCTTTCCGCTAAACCCACCAGCAGTGCGGATGCGGCAGGGACCGTGCCTTCAACTCAGCCCCCCAGCCGTCAGGCGCCGAGTCGCGCCCGCACTGCTTCCAAATCCCGTTCCAGTAGATATACGCTCGCTCTGCGGGCGATGTCCTGCCGGTCAGCTTGAGGCTGGCCGTGCGAGGGTTAGCGGCGCGTGGCAGGGACAGCGCTTCCCCTGTGTATGCGTGGGGCCTTTCAAGCGCCGAGTCACGTAGCCGCTAACTTAATCGGCAGTGCGGGCGGGGCGGGGCAGGGACAGCGTCCGCCCCAGCGCAACTGAACGGCGCCGAGTCGCGCCCGCGCTGCCTGCGATCTGAGGCCGATCGTCAAGCCCAGTGAGGGGCAAGCGGTTCTGGTAGTTGTGGCACGGCTTTTTGCGGTGGATGTATCCTACCGTCAGCCTCTTTCGCCGCGAGGCTGGCGGTGGAGTTAGCGACGCGTGGTAGGGCCAAAGGATGCATATATTAGAGCGGCACATCACAGCCCTACGGTCGCAAGCGCTTGAGGTGCTTGCGGCCAATCAGGCCCGCGCGGCCGATCAGTCTTTGAGCCTGGCAGATCGCCAAGTCGCGACGTTTGATGCAGAGGAGGCTCAGGCAGTGTTAGGCATACTCGATAGCGTGAAGCTCAACTCCGGGCCGAAGGAGGCGGGGAAGATCGCTGCACGTATACGCGCGCTTCTAGAGGGGGAGGGGTGAGTGCCACCCGACTCTCTCGGGGCTAGTCGTCCGTTCTTTAATCGCGGGCACGATGTCAACCCCGATAGATAAAAGTGATCCACTGCCGGGTTCATGGTTCTTTCCGCGGTCGTCTCTACAGCCGCCGCATGATGGCGTTCAACAGGTGTGCATCTCGATGTGAAGAGCGCGGTGCGTAACG
>NZ_JASAUS010000461.1:0-1704 GCF_029953005.1 Bradyrhizobium sp. Mp27
CGCGGTTGAAGGTGATGGGGTGGCTTCGCAACCGAATCCTACGCCGCATCAGCGCTTTACACCACGCTCGCCAGCCTCTCAGGCGCCCTCTCGCGAATAAGACGGGCTAGAATCTCGCGCTTTCGTCCGCGAATCGCGTGATCCGTTGCTCCGGAGAGTCCATTGGCTAATTCTGTTACCGTTGGTGCAACCAACAACGCCGATATTGACGGCTTGCTGTCGGGCTATAAGTGGACCGGCACGATCACCTATAGCTTTCCCGACTCGGCCAGCGACTATTCCAATCCTTATTACGGCGGCAACAGTGAGCCGACATCGTCTGGCTTCGCCGCGGCGCCAAGCGCGATGCAGACGGCGATCAACTACGCGATCGGACTGATCCTCGGCTACACCAACGCCAGCATCCAGTACGTGGGGACCGACGGCGCGAACATCATGATCGCGCAGTCGTCGAAGCCCGCGACCTCCTACGCCTACTACCCCGGCGACTATGCGGCCGGCGGCGACGTCTGGTTCGGGACCCAATACGATTATTCGCTGGCCAAGCTCGGCAACTATTATTTCGCGACCGCGATGCACGAACTGGGCCACGCTCTCGGTCTCAAGCACAGCCAGGAGACCGGCGGCCCCGCCAATGTCGCGGTGCCGAGTGCGCATGACGACAGCGAATACACCATCATGAGCTATCGCAGCTATGTCGGCGCCTCGACGACCGCCGGCTACAGCAACGAGGCTTACGGATATCCGCAGACCTATATGGCCAACGATATCCTCACGCTCCAGACGATGTACGGCGCGAACTACGCGACCCAGGGTGGGAACACCGTCTACTCCTGGAATCCCACCACGGGTCAGGAGTTCATCAACGGTGTCGGGCAACTCGCGCCGGGCGGCGGCACCGGCAGCTCGGCCAACCGCATCTACGAGACGATCTGGGACGGCGGCGGCATCGATACCTACGACCTGTCCAGCTATACGACGAATCTGAGCATCAATCTCAATCCCGGCGCGACGTCGCTGTTCTCGACCGTGCAACGGGCCAATCTCGGCGACAACCAAAATCTCGGCTACGACCACTACGCCTCAGGCAACGTCTACAACGCCTATCTCTACAACAACGATGCGCGCTCCTACATCGACAACGCCACCGGCGGCTCCGGCAACGATACGATCATCGGCAACGCCATCGCCAACGTGCTGAACGGCGGCGGCGGCAACGATATGCTCACCGGCGGCGGTGGCAACGACACCATCATCGGCGGCGCCGGCACCGACACGGCGGTGTATTCCGGCAATCGGGCGAACTACGGCATCTCTTACAATTCGGCGACGCAGACACTTACGCTGGTTGACGAGCGCGCGGGTTCACCTGATGGCATCGACATGCTGGCGGGGCTGGAGAACTTCCAGTTCGCCGATGGCACGGTGACGAGTGCGACGCTGCTCAGCCAATTAGGCCCCGTAGCCCTTGAGTCGTTCGGTTCCACGACGTTGCTTCAGGTCGGGAGCAACTATGAGCTCGGCAACGCCGGACCGATGCTCAAGTACAACGGATCCATGGTGACGGCCGGGCAGTTCGCACCCTGGGTCCCAATAGGGGCGGAGCACACCGCGAGTGGTTTTGACTTCGCCTGGAAGATGCCGGGGACGGATAATTATACGGTCTGGAGCACCGACGCGAACGGCAACTATACTGGAAACCTG
>NZ_JASAUS010000462.1:0-1695 GCF_029953005.1 Bradyrhizobium sp. Mp27
GGCTCAGATCAAGCTGGACATGAACAAGATCACTTGCGGAAATTGGCTAGGATACGGTTCAGCAGACCGAGATTTCGTAAGGTATTTCATGAGCGGCTACTATAACGCGGCCGCAAATAATAATGTTTTGGACTACGACCGCCTGCAAAAGAATTCCGAAAAAGTTGTCGCCTATTGCAAAAAGCACAAATCCGACAGGCTGCCAACCGCCATTCAAAAAAGCGCCAGCTAGGTTGTGGGCCCCGACGGCGAAGTCGCGGCCGGAGTCCTTGGCCGGCCACATTGCCACTCCTCGACCGAGAGTTGAACGGGCCACTGGAACTGCGCAACCGCCTCATTGTTGTGCGCATAACCGCGCGTCGCTTAAGTACGTCTCCTTATTGTTGCCAACGGCCGGTCCCAACGTCTGCTGCTTGGGGTAGACCGGAAGTGACGGCAGGGTCGTCAAAGCGGCGCTTTTGACCCATATCGGTCCTCGTCGGCTGCAGACTGTCGATAATGCCTGTGACCGTGACCTGCGACTTTGTTATCTTAGAGGGGCTGCCTCTGGGGGGAGGTCCAACCATGGCAACTTCAGTTGCTGCAGGCTATTCGAGCAAGGTGAGCGAATACGTCTCGGGTCGCCCGGAATATCCTGTGGCATTGCTCTCCGACCTGCCGTCGGCGGACGCGATCATCGATCTTGGCGCTGGTACCGGGAAGTTCACTGAGTTGTTGGCGCTGACCGGGAAGCACATTCTAGCGGTGGAACCAATCGATAAGATGGCCGCACGCATTCCGGTCGACCGTCTGGCGACGGTTGAAGTGCTGATCGGCAGTGCGGAGTGCATTCCCGCGCGAGATAAGGCAGCCGGGCTCGTTTGTTGCGCGACAGCCTTTCATTGGTTCGACTATGAGAAAGCGATAAGCGAGATATTTCGGGTTCTCGAGCCGGGCGGCGCTCTGGCTCTGATCTGGAATGTGCGGGACGATCGTGTGCCCTGGGTCGCCGCGTTTTCTGGGATCATGGATAACTATGCCGGCGATACGCCGCGGCAATCAACTGGCAAATGGCGGGTGATCTTCGACGATGCTCGCTTCCGACACCTGGCGAGCAAGAGCTATCCATTCAGCCAGCCTATGCTGCCGAGCGGGATCGTTGACCGTGCCCTGTCGACGAGCTTCATCGCGGTGTTGCCGAATGAGGAACAGGACCGCGTCCGCGCCGAGGTCGAAAGCCTCATCCAAAACGACCCCGCACTGATCGGGCGAGATATGGTCGCGTTCCCTTACGTAACCGAATTGCATCTATTCCTAAAACGCGGTTGAGCCCAACAGATTGGCGATGTCTGCTTCTGGCCGATTTTGTTGCAAAAGTCGGCTGTAGCCGACGGATGTCTTTCGGCCATTCGGTAAGGCCGACCGGCTTTGATCCGCCGCCCCTCACGCTGTCAACGCAACTCCTACGCTATGCAATACACAAAGCATGAGCGGGTGGTGGTCGTGCGACTCGACCTGAGTTCTTCCGCGTGTGACCCGAAGGCGACCTTAAACTCGCAACTAGCGAGAGGCTGATCGCAGCTTAGCAGAGTCCTTGGTGGGACTTAGAGAGCTGGCCCCGGTTGTTTGGACAGCGCCCCGCTGGATTTAAGTGGATTCCTGCCGGGTTATGCTGAACGCGGGGCTTTACGGTTTTGTCGTTGCGTCGGGAGGGCG
>NZ_JASAUS010000463.1:0-1685 GCF_029953005.1 Bradyrhizobium sp. Mp27
ATAAACGTCCTGCCTGACCGGCTACTGCTGTTCAGCGGCGCTGACGGCGATCATCAGGTGGGGGAGTTTCAAGTGACCATACCCGGGGGATTTTGACCGACCCACGGGGACTATATTGCCTCCAGCAGTGTCGGCCGCCTCACCAAAGATGAAGCGCGAGTAGAAAATGATCGGCCAGTGGCAAAGATAGAGTGAATACGAGATTGTTCCGATGGCGGTTAGCGCCTGAGAGCGTAGAGCGCGAGAAACGAAGGTTGTATCTCCGGTCCAAATCACAGCAGCAGCGCCAAGGCATGGGATCACAACGAGCAATTCTTGCCGTGACGTGTCTGGCTGCAACAACAGGGCACTGGACAAGATCACAGCGAAGCCAGCCGCCGAAAGCAATTCACGGACCGATTGGCGGCGTGGCGTTTGACCGGCGAAAAGCACCAAGGCGCCACAACCGAACTCGAACATGCGAAACGGCATCAAGAAGAAAACGGCAGAGCTGTCGATGGGGCCAACCCATATCGTGGCCAAGAAGGATGCAAGCGACAACAGGACGATTGCCGATCTTATGCATCCAACGCGCGCCGCGGCGATCAGGAGTGCGGGCCAAATAAGATAGAACTGCTCTTCAAGCGACAGCGACCAACAGTGAAGCAGAGCGAGTTCGTCCGACTTCGCTGCGAAGTAATGGCTTGCTTCTCTCCAATATTGGATGTTTGCGATCGACAGCAGCGCATGCGTGCACTCCTTCGCAATATCGAGAAACAGTAGAGGCGCCGTCCATAACGCGCCCGACAGGTACGTCATAAGCACCGTGAAGATCAGGGCTGGATAGATGCGCCTCGTTCGTCGCAAGTAGAACGCGCTGAAGGAGAAGCGACCGCCAGCGTCGTCCACGAGGATATTGCGAGTGATCAAGTAGCCGGAGATGACGAAAAAGACGTCGACTCCGACGAAGCCGCCCTGAAAGCCCGGTACTTTCAAGTGAAACAGCAGAACGCTCAGGACAGCAATCGCTCGAAGTTGAACGATTTCCCTGCGAAAGCTCGTCCCCTCCGAACCTATCATCTCCAATGAGGCCACCAGAAGCCGCAACGTTTCCAAATATTTCTACTGGATTGCAGTCTATTACCTGAGAGGATTTCAGGGTGTAAACCTCAATTTTGGCTTCTAATAAAGGTAGCCGTCCTACCCGCCGAACAGCGATCTAGACGAACAGCTAGGGCCAATCCCGCTATTGGGGTCTAACTCTAGGGGAAAAAGGCAAAAGACAGATGCACGAGGGAGTGGACAGGGCGCTAGGCCCCGCCCTTTCTTAGGTTCTCGCTTCGCCACAGCGGTTGGAGGTTGCTGAAGTGGCATAGCGCGATCAATTCGCTTAGTTTTCGCGCCGACGAAAGCGGCCTGATATGATCGACTTCCCATTGCCGATACCTCTCCCAACGCATTCCCGTACGAAACTGACCAGCGATATGATCGCGTGATTCGGTATGGTCGCAGCCGACCGCATAAGCGGGGCTGACGCGGCCCCTCAGAGCCATGCCAGTCCGTCTCAGCGTATTGCGGTACATCCTGAACGACGGATAGAGCTGGCCCCGCAAATTCGGACAGTAGCTTGAGTGGATTTTCTGCCTGACAGCGGCGAGGATTCTTGCTGCGAATCAGGAGCGAAGATGACGAAGAAGAGCCGCCGG
>NZ_JASAUS010000464.1:0-1672 GCF_029953005.1 Bradyrhizobium sp. Mp27
TCAACGCATACAACGACAGAGCCGAGCCCTTCGTCTGGACCAAGAAAAAGGTCCGTCAACGCCGTTTCAAAGGCCGCCGTATCACTCAGCTCTGATTCCGGGTACTAGCACTACTTTGGCAGATTTTGGCGATTAATCGGCGAAATTGGATTCCCGAATTGGATTTTCAATGATTCATGGGTGGTCGGCTTTTGGAGGGCCGACCATGGTGAACACGACGCCGAAGTGGGAAGACAAGCTTGGACGCTGGCTCAAGCCATTCCTGGATCGCTTGGGTCACAAGGCTCGGCGACGGATGTGTCCGCTTTATATCTCGGGACTGATTGGACCAGGCGATCGCAAGAGCGTCCAGCCGATGGCGGCGCGTCTGGCACCGGGTGACTATGACCAGTTGCACCACTTCATCGCTGATGGCGTCTGGGATGCGACGCCATTGGAGTCGGAATTGCTGGTTCAGGCCGATCGCCTGGTCGGCGGCAAAGATGCGGTGCTGGTCATCGACGACACCGCGATGCCGAAGAAGGGCGATCGTTCGGTTGGTGTCGCTCCGCAATATGCCTCGTCTCTCGGCAAGACGGCCAATTGCCAAACATTGGTGTCGCTGACGCTTGCGCGAGGTGAAGTGCCGGTAATGGTGGCATTACGTCTCTTCGTTCCCGAGAGTTGGACGAGTAATCCGGTGCGTTTGAAGCGCGCCGGTGTTCCAGTCGAGCATCGCGCAGCGCGAACCAAGCCAGAGATCGCGCTGGCCGAGATTGATCGCGTGATCGCAGCCGGTGTTCGCTTCGGCTGTGTGCTGGCAGATGCTGGATACGGTCTCAGCGCGCCGTTCCGTCAGGGGCTCACGACACGCGGCCTGGCCTGGGCCGTCGGTATCCCTCGTCACCAGAAGGTTTATCCGGTCGGGGTTAAACTGATCTGGCCGGTCGCCGGTCGAGGTCGTCCCCGCAAGCGGCACATTCCCGATGTATTGTCGACGGCGGCCGAAGACATGCTGGCCAATGCCAAGTGGCAAAATGTGAGTTGGCGAAACGGGACCAAGGGCCGGCTGGAAGCTCGCTTCGCCGCGGTTCGCGTGCGGACCGCTGATGGACCTCCGCAGCGGATCAAGGACATGGGCCAGCAGCATCTTCCGGGGGACGAAGCCTGGCTCATCGGTGAACACAGGGCGTCGGGAGAGAAGAAGTATTATCTCGCCAATCTGCCGACCAGAACGGACCTGCGCACGTTAGCTGCCACGATCAAAGCCCGATGGATTTGCGAACAGGCCCATCAGCAGTTGAAAGAGGAACTGGGGCTCGATCACTTCGAGGGACGGTCCTGGCAAGGCCTCCATCGTCATGCTCTTATGACCATGATCGCTTATGCATTCCTCCAGTATCGCCGTCTCGCACAAGCGGGACGGAAAAAAAAGAATCAGCGGTCCTCCGCCTCAACCGAGCCTGCCGGCCGTGCGCCAAGCCATCGTCGAACTCATCGTTCGACCACGACCTCAGCGATGCCCGTACTGCAGAAGACAAATCGGCGAAAAGCAACGGCGTGAATAGATCTGCCAAAGTAGTGCTAGGGTCCAGACTCAATTGAGCCAATATGCGACGAGAGCGGCGAGATGAACAGCGGCCAAAAAATTACGGGCGAGCTTGTCATATCGCGTGGCGATGCGCCGGAAGTC
>NZ_JASAUS010000465.1:0-1669 GCF_029953005.1 Bradyrhizobium sp. Mp27
GCGTAAAAATAGTTTATTTGCTGGTCACGACGAAGGTGGTCGTTCATGGGCGCGCATAGCTTCGCTCATCGCCACCTGCAAAATCAACAGCGTGGAGCCCTACGTCTGGATCAAAAATTAGGCGGCTTACAGGTGGCGGGCGAGATGATGCGCCGGCTCGTACGACGAGCCGAGCATCGAGCCCGGTATGCCGTCGTTGCTGGATGCGCTCCGTCTCGGCTTTCCGTTCCCAGACAATACTGCCCTTCCACGTACGCCCTTTCTTGCTCTGCCTGGGAACCAGCCGGTCGTTTGTATGCCGCCCACGTCTTTCTCATCGCCGCGTTCGCGATAATCAGCGACGCCGACCAGCGTCTCTCCGATAGAACCTGTTTTCGCCGACGCAGGCGCGCATGTCGGTGCGCCGGAACCAGATGGCGCGTCCGCATCGCAGCGGTGGATTGCCCGCAATAAAGATGACCTGCTCGTCGGTTCGCATGCGCAAGACATCATGCGGCAGCATCAGCGGCCGGCGCGCGAGCTGCTTGGACCGCGTCCGGGAGGAACCCGACGTCTGCGAGGACCGGCTCAGCTGATCGACCTCGACCGTCGTGTCGCCGCAGCGCTTGGAGATGTAGTCCGCCGTCTCGGGGGCGTTGATCGCCGAGAAGGAGATCCAGGATGCGCTTTCGAACCACTTGCTGGTGGCATCGCGGCCGCCATAGGCCTCGCGCATCTGGCCGATTGACTGGTAGAGCATCAAGAGGGTGATGCCGTATTTGCGCCCCGCATCACGCGCGGTTTCGAGAATGCGTAAGTAGCCGAGGCGCGCGACCTCATCGAGTAGGAATAGGGTCCGGCCGGTCACTTCGCCATTGCGATTGTAGATGGCGTTGAGCAGCGAGCCGATGATGACGCGGGCGAGGCCGGCATGGTTCTCCAGGGTCTTCAGGTCGAGATTGATGAAGACGTCCGTCCGGCCCTCCGCGAGCTCGGCCGTCGTGAAGCTCGATCCGGACACCAGGGCGGCATAGTTGCCATAGGAGAGCCAGTGGGTTTCCTTCACCGCATTGGCGTAGACGCCGCTGAAGGTCTCTGGCGTCATGGCGATGAAGGGCGCGACATTCTCCTTCACGAATCCGGACTCGGAGTTGTCGTAAATCGTCTGAAGCCGCTGGCGCAACTTCGGCTCCGGCTCCGACAGGTTGGCGCGGACCTGGCGGAGGTGCTGATCCTTCTTTTCCGTATGACCGGACAAACAGACATCGGCGATCAACGCCGTCAGCAGTTGCAGCGCCGAGGCCCGAAAGAAGTCATCCCGCGCCGAGCCCTGGCGCGGATTGTCGGTCATGATGAACATCCCTCGTTTTGAAAAGGAAACCTCATGTCTGAAAGTCGAAAGCCCACGCACGATGCCTTCGCTGTGGCCGGTGACGGCCGAAATTCTACATGGACGCGGATCGGCGCCGCTTGGCCGAACGATGACGGCAAGGGTTTCAATATCGTGATCGCGCCCGGCTTGGCCGTTTTGGGTAAAATCGTGCTGCGCGAACCGAAGCCCCAGGCCGACCAGGAGCCTGACTAGTACCCACTTTTCTTGGAACGTGAGTCGTGATTCAAGGTCGGGATGATACCCGAAGCAAGAGAAGTCCACCTTTCGAGGAAAGATCGCAAGGTGCTTGAGGCGTGC
>NZ_JASAUS010000466.1:0-1662 GCF_029953005.1 Bradyrhizobium sp. Mp27
CGCGGGTCGGGACGAAGAAACGGGCTTTCAGATCGAACAAAGAAACTGACGAAGGACAAGACATGCGTTGCACTGCCGAACTTCTTGACAAAAGAAGCCCCATACAAGGGCCTCAGGCAGGCTAGCTAGTCGGTTATCACTCGCGTTGAGATAATCGAGACGGGCCGGAAGGGCGGGCAAGTTGGTCAGCTGGCTGTGACTGACGTTGAGCGACTCGAGGGTGGCGGGCAGGCTATCGGGCAGCCTGGTTAGGCGGTTGAAGGGAACGTCGATCCGCCTGAGGTCGGTCGAAAATCTGGGCAAACTGGTCAGGGACAACGATTCGAGATCGAGATGTTGATTGAACAAAGATTTAATCGCGTTAGGGCTTCTTCTCGATCCTCGAGCGGGCCCACGTCCCGTTCGGCAGCCCAATTTTCAACCGTCCGGTCTTGGTCGTCCTCCACATGAGCTGAATCTGCCACGTCATAGCCTGTCAGCACTCCGTCCCACTGCGTTTTCCTGCCCCTCTTGTCCGTTCGAAGAGATCCCATCGCCGCGCTGAATACGTCCTGCCTCAAAAGGATCCATTCCATACTCCCTTGCCAAGACTGAGCAGACTCAGTCCACTACGACACGTTGTAACCTCTGAAGCACTTACCTGTCGGTAAGCTGACGAAGAAGCTATCGCCAGGTGGCGGCTATCGGATTGGAAAGGCGGTGATGTTGCTCCTGAGGGGTAAGCGCGATTTTCCCCGCACGTTGACGCCGGCGGTTTTGATGGATTACCGCAGTATCGGGCGATGCCGGCCGTTCAGGCAGTGGCGGCTTTGTGGAAGTTGAAGGGCAGCAGATCGGTAATATCGGCGTCGCCGGCGCGCTGAGGCAATTCAGTGAGGACGTGGCGCAACCACGCTAACGGCTCGACACGTGAGGCGCGGCAGGTCAGCATCAGGCTGTAGACGACGGCACTGGCCTTGGCTCCGTCCACGGTATCGCTGAACAACCAACTCTTCCTGCCAGTTGCAAAAACCCTGATGTCGCGCTCCAGAAGATTGTTGTCGATCGGCATGCTGCCGTCCCCGGTGTAACAAGATCGACAGGGCTGCTCTGCGCAAAACCGTTCTGGAATGGCCTTGCCCGTCAGGTCAATTGATTCTCGACCTCGGCCAGGGCACCTTCCCTACTCGACCTTGACGTGGCGCTCCTCGATCACCTTGCGCCACGCGGGTATCCCTGCCGCAATCAGGTGGTGCAGTTCGGCAGGCGTGCTGACGCCGTACGCAGAAAGCGATCGCGCGCCGACTGATAAGCTTTGTGTAATTTCCTTATCAGTTCGCCGACTGACCCCATTTCTGCAATTTGCTTGTAAGTAGGCGAGTTTACTCAATTTTGTCTGAAACCTTATCGCAGCAGACCAACTGTACGACTCGCCGATCAACTTCCACATGTAGAGCCTTTGTATCCGGTCGAGTCGAAAAGACGGAGCGCGAGCTCAGCGCATGCGTCCTATCTGCCCAAGCCGGGAATTGCCGGCCGGAACACGTTCATGATATCTTGAGTCCGCTCTTTCCTAGCCCGTCTTATTCGTAAGAGTGCGCCTGAGGGGTAAAGCGCTGATGCGGCGTAGGATTCGGTTGCGAAGCCAACCCCATCACCTCCAACCGCGAACGCCACGCCCGC
>NZ_JASAUS010000467.1:0-1660 GCF_029953005.1 Bradyrhizobium sp. Mp27
CGGATCGCTGCCTTGGCGCTTCGGGCTGAACAGAATCCCCCATTCGATCGGGTACTTCAGCGACAGCGCGTGGATGTCGTAGAGCTCGGTCCAGTTGTCGATCCCGGTGAAAGTTATGAACTCGGGCTTCATGCGAGCGTTCCCCTATGCTGCGGTATGCGCAGCGGGTTGTGATAGCCAGGCGGGAGAAATTGCTGGAGGTCGAGCTTGACGTAGTGCTGCTTGCGCAGCGCGCGGCAGGTCGCCGTCACCCGCTCAACGTAGTCACGCCAGTCGATCGCATCGGAGACCTTTTTGACGTAGTTGGCCTTGCCGATCTTGTAGAGATCGACGAACTCGTGGGTCTCCTTGACGATGTCGATCGAGGCTTGCGCATCGAGTGTCGGCTCGAGGGACACCCAGGTGAAGATGCCAGCCTCGTAGAACCGGCGCAGTGTCTCGATCCGCTCCCATGGCATCGCGGCATCAGGCTCCCACATTCGGGAGAAGGCGCCGTCCAGGCCCGTCAGCGAGGCGGCATATGCATCTCGGCTTGGCCGGTAGAGCCCCATGAACGGCAGCGCGCGGGCGCCACCCTTGGACAGCGTGCAGAACGCCATGCCTCCGTTCTTGAGCGTGATGATCGTCTCCTCGGTGTGTCCGAGGTCGCCAGGATGGAAAGGATCGCTTGAGAACGTGATAAAGACTTGGTCGGCCGGGTGGCCGTCGCAGACGCCGGCGCGTCGGTACCGGCCAATGTCGGTGCGCAGCCTAGGCAGGAAGTCCGCGCGCGGTACCGCGCCATCATTGAAGAGATTGCGGTCGATGTGGGTGGCGTTCGGGACGTAGCAGTATTTGCAGCCGTGACCGCAGCCCCGGTAGGGGTTGGTCGCCAGCGGCGCGTACTCGCCGGCGTTGCCCTTCGGCCGATAGATGACGTCGGCGCCAGGCACGATCGGTTGGTCTGGGAAATATCCGCTCACGCCTATGCTCCGTGCTTCGGGCAGCCGTGGGTGTAGTCCCGGCCGCCGCTCACCGGCTTTGCAGTCCAACCGGGCTTCTTGCGGCGATCGGTGAAGTCATCGAAAGACTCGCCCTGATTGCTCTCAATCGTGTCGTCGCAGGTGTCGCATTCGATGAATGCAAGACCGCGCCTCCATTTCAGTGCCATGGGCGAACCTCGCAGCTCGCGCCGTCGTATATCTCGGCCAGGAGGTCGAGCAGCGCCGGGCGCAGCTTCTTGAAGGCGTGGTGAGCCGTGGTGTGATCGCGGCCACCAAACGCTCGGCCGACCTGTCCCAGGCTTGCGTCGGTCAGGGTGCGCGCCATGCACATTGCAAACTGGCGGCCCTGCTGGAGCGCCTTCTGGCGGCCGGCCGATATCAGCACGTTGGAGTCGATCTTGAAGGCGATCGCCGCGGCATGGCGGATCATGGTCAGCCGAGGACCGCCCGGGTTCGCTTTCACCGCGGCGAGGTAGGCGATGACGGTCCGTCGGCGGGCGTATTGGAGCGCGTCATCTGCGAGAGCGCGGCCTTTGAACTCGACACAGCCATGACGTCGCGGGACGATGTCGCGCACGGTATGGCTGTCGACCGTCAGCAAGTGTGTCGGGCGCACCTGCAGCGCGGCCGATGTGCGCGGCGAGACCGTGGGCGCCAATCGGTCGATCACATCAAGC
>NZ_JASAUS010000468.1:0-1654 GCF_029953005.1 Bradyrhizobium sp. Mp27
CGGATCGCTGCCTTGGCGCTTCGGGCTGAACAGAATCCCCCATTCGATCGGGTACTTCAGCGACAGCGCGTGGATGTCGTAGAGCTCGGTCCAGTTGTCGATCCCGGTGAAGGTGATGAATTCGGGCTTCATGCGAGCGCTCCCCTATGCTGCGGTATGCGCAGCGGGTTGTGATATCCAGGCGGGAGAAATTGCTGGAGGTCGAGCTTGACGTAGTGCTGCTTGCGCAGCGCGCGGCAGGTCGCCGTCACCCGCTCAACGTAGTCTCGCCAGTCGATCGCATCGGAGACCTTCTTGACGTAGTTGGCCTTGCCGATCTTGTAGAGTTCGACGAACTCGTGGGTCTCCTTGACGATGTCGATCGAGGCTTGCGCGTCGAGCGTCGGCTCGAGGGACACCCAGGTGAAGATGCCAGCCTCGTAGAACCGCCGCAGCGTCTCGATCCGCTCCCATGGCATCGCGGCGTCGGGCTCCCACATGCGGGAGAAGGCACCGTCCAGGCCCGTCAGCGAGGCGGCATAAGCATCTCGGCTTGGCCGGTAGAGTCCCATGAACGGCAGCGCGCGGGCGCCACCCTTGGACAGCGTGCAGAACGCCATGCCGCCGTTCTTGAGCGTGATTATCGTCTCCTCGGTGTGTCCGAGGTCCCCAGGATGGAAAGGATCGCTTGAGAACGTGATGAGGACTTGGTCGGCCGGGTGGCCGTCGCAGACGCCGGCGCGTCGGTATCGACCGATGTCGCTGCGCAGCCTGGGCAGGAAGTCCGCACGCGGGACGGCGCCGGCGTTGAAGAGCCCGCGGTCGATGTGGGTCGCGTTTGGCACGTAGCAGTATTTGCAGCCATGACCGCAACCCTTGTAGGGGTTGGTCGCGAGCGGCGCGTACTCGCCGGCATTGCCCTTCGGCCGATAGATGACGTCGGCACCAGGCACGATCGGCTGATCAGCGAAGTATCCGCTCATGCCCCGTGCTCCTTGCAGCCGTGCGTGTAATCCTGAGTGTTGCCGACCCGCGACGCCGTCCAGCCGGCCGCCTTGCGACGTTCCGTGAACTCGTCGAAGGTCTCGCCGGGTTTGCTCTCGATCTCGGCGTTGCAGGAGTCGCACTCCAGCACCGCGATCAGGCCGCGCCACTTCAGTGCCATGTGCGAACCTCGCAGCTCGCGCCGTCGTACATCTCGGCCAGGAGGTCGAGCAGCGCCGGGCGCAGCTTCTTGAAGGCGTGGTGAGCCGTGGTGTGGTCACGGCCGCCAAAGGCTCGGCCGACCTGTCCTAGGCTTGCATCGGTCAGGGTGCGCGCCATGCACATTGCAAACTGGCGGCCCTGCTGGAGCGCCTTCTGGCGGCCGGCCGATATCAGCACGCTGGGGTCGATCTTGAAGGCGACCGCCGCGGCATGGCGGATCATGGTCAGCCGAGGTCCGCCCGGGTTCGCTTTCACCGCGGCGAGGTAGGCGATGACGGTCCGTCGCCGGGCGTATTGGAGCGCGTCATCTGCGAGAGCGCGGCCTTTGAACTCGACGCAGCCATGACGTCGCGGGACAATGTCGCGCACGGTATGGCTGTCGACCGTCAGCAAGTGTGTCGGGCGCACCTGCAGCGCGGCCGATGTGCGCGGCGAGACCGTGGGCGCCAATCGGTCGATCACATCAAGC
>NZ_JASAUS010000469.1:0-1641 GCF_029953005.1 Bradyrhizobium sp. Mp27
CGCACCCGACGCGCCATCGAGAACCTGCCGGTTCTGCGTGGCTATACCGAGACCCGCCACAAGGCAAAGTCCTGGGATCGCGAACGGCGCACTGTCGCCCGTATTGAGGCGGCGATGCTCGGCCTCGACATCCGTTTCGTCGTCACCAGCCTCGATGTCGGCTCGGCCGAGTGGATCTACGACAGCCTGTATTGCGCGCGCGGCCAAGCCGAGAATCTGACAAGCTGCATAAGTCACAGCTCGCCTCCGACCGCACCAGCTGCCGTTCGGCGCTCGCCAACCAGGTCCGTCTCGTGCTCCATACGGCCGCTTATTGGCTGATGCTGACCGTGCGCGAGGCCATTCCCAAAGTCCGGGAATTGGCCGCTGCCGAGTTCGCGACGCTGCGTCTTCGGCTCTTGAAAATCGCTGCCCGTGTGGTCGAGACCACGAGCCGCATTCGCCTTGCGTTCGCCGCGGCCTGTCCGGAAGCCGACCTGATCCGCTGCTTGCCAGGTGCGCTGCTGCCGCTCGGTCCTTGACCGGCGGGGCGTCCGCCCCCCGTTCGCCCAACCTATACCTCAAGCGCGTTGCAAAGTACGGGTCGTCAGGCGGTGAAAAGCCGAAGGCAATCCTGTGCGCCTCGTCAGACAAGATGTTCGGCCGCATCAATCGGGCCCCAAAGCCGCACTCTCACGAATAGGACGGGCTAGCATTGTTAGGAGGTTTGTGCATGTGCACATGATGCGCGCCGACTCGAACGACGGCCAGGCGCGGAGACGTGACCATAGGAGACGTCCGTGAAATCTTGGACGGACTTCGCTGCAGGCTCTCCGATTGATCGATATCGTACAGATTCGTCGCACTCTCAGGATTGCTGGCTTCTTCAAGAATGCAGGAGCTTTGAATGAAGGATGGGGAATGCCATGGGTGTGCTGGTTTCCGCTCGATCTCGCCCACCGTTCCGATTTGGTGTCGCCCGCCATGCCCAATCGCTTTTCTTAGCTGCGGCTGAAGTTCGTGCATGGTTTCCTCGGCGCGCCCGGTGCTGCTGCTTCTTCCTCGCACGTGCGTCAGGCATTTCCTGGCATTGGACGGGGTCTTCTCGGCATAACGCATTGCAAGCTCGTCAGGCTCCAAGCTCTTCTCAGGCAATTGCAGACGCGACAACCACAAGCAGTTCTGCCCGCAGCAGCCCATTACCCTTGCCGTCCCACCAAGCCTGGTAGGTGCGATCACGGGTCGTTTCGGGGATGATCCGACGCGAGTAAAGGTGCAACAACGGCTACAGCTATCAACTAGGAAATACGAGCGTCGGCCTCCAAAGAACGGAAGCCGGATTTCCTATGGCGACTGGTTTCACCAGCCAGCGGTGGCGAGAACTGTTTCCCGGACGGACTGATGTCACATCAATCGTGGATTTTCAGGTTGCACATCCGCTCGTCGGTAACGCCGGCGATATTCTGCTCGAGCACCAACTAGGGCGAGACGGCGAACGGCCGCTAGTGAACTGGCGTCCTGCCAATGACGAAGCGAGAGCCCGTGCAGAACAACCCCCGTGGGTCGGTCAAAATCCCCCGGGTATGGTCACTTGAAACTCCCCCACCTGATGATCGCCGTCAGCGCCGCTGAACAGCAGTAGCCGGTCAGGCAGGACGTTTA
>NZ_JASAUS010000470.1:0-1630 GCF_029953005.1 Bradyrhizobium sp. Mp27
GCACGCCTCAAGCACCTTGCGATCTTTCCTCGAAAGGTGGACTTCTCTTGCTTCGGGTATCATCCCGACCTTGAATCACGACTCACGTTCCAAGAAAAGTGGGTACTAGTCTGCGTGAGAATTGTGGCATCGAACAATCATGATGAATCACCCGACGCCGGGCTCAACTGCGAGCTTGAGCACATCTTCGGGGGAATGCGACAACCTGAGCTTGAGCGCCTAACCATCGACGCCATTCGCGAATACCGTGCGAGCGTCGCGCTCGCCGAGACGGCCCGATTGCAGCGGCTAGCCGCAGAGGCTGGCATGGCCTCTTGTCCCGACCGTCGGGCAGAGCTCCAACGAACCCATGAACATGCGGAGACTGAGCATCGGGCGCGTCAGCTTGTCCTCAACAGCCTGATCGATCGCCTCGGTTACGTTCCCAAAATTCCCGCCGGATAATCGTCATGGCAACGACTCTGGGCCGGGCGTCGCCGTTGATCGAAGAGCAGGGTCGTCCGGTAACGTATCACAGTGGACTAGATCAACTTTTTCTCCATGGCGATACGGACGGCTTGCTGGAGATTGCTGGCGCCGAGTTTGTCGCGCGCATTGTCCAGATAGAATTGGACCGTTCGTGGCCTGATCCCAAGCAAGTCCGCGATCACATTCATTGACTTGCCGTGTGACGACCAACTGAGCGAGGTCGCCTCCTGCGTCGACAGCGTCACGTTCCCTGTCTTGAAGGACGACCCAGACGCCAGGCTGAGGCGAACGTGAATATAGGCGAGCGCCAGCGCCGCCTGCATCGGATCCCATGGCGGGACCTCGACCCGCTGCCGATCAGATGCGAGTGTGATCATCGCGGTTCGGCCATAACTTGTCCTGATCGGAACGGAAACGCCGGAGCGGATGCCGAAGTCAATTGCCTCCGAATAGAATTGCTTGATGTCACGCGAACTCCTGCGCAGCTCGCGCTCCTCCGCTGACCAGGCGAACATCCGCATGGTGCGCTTGGCGGTCGTCACGACGGGGTCGATGGTTGTGTAATGCTTTGCAAAATAAAGGCTCAACCACTCCGCAGGATAATCGCTGAAAACAACCGCATCGTCGCCGTGAACATGGATGTAGGCATAACGATCGAAGGCGGATGAGACAGCAAACTTCTTGATCGCGTTGCGAATGGAGCGCTCGTCGCGTGCCAGATCGACCGCGTCGATCAACCCCTGTAACTGCCCATCCAAACTGAGTTCCTCCTCTTCAACTTCCAAGCAAAGCGATGGAGCCTTGCTCGTCGGAGGAGCATCGCGATTCTGTCATTATTTTGATTTGATCAGCTTTTCGGAGCAACTCGACGGAATTCAACCTCTTCCTAGCTTACCCTGCTGGTCTTCATCCGATTTTGTCCTGAATCAGCCGCGGGTTCCCAATGAAAGCCACGATGCGAGAACTCGTCCGCGCGAGTGGCGGCGATTGAGACGCTGCGGTTCCACCGCCAACAGGGGAGCGCCTTCATGCTCCAGCGTGGACGCATCTAAGCGAGCTATGGCGGAATCTGGGTGATGACGGTGTGAGGAAGGCGGCGTATCGAGGCGGGTGACGAGCCTGCCAGAACCTCTCGAGGAGAGCGATACGCCATGACCGAGAC
>NZ_JASAUS010000471.1:0-1627 GCF_029953005.1 Bradyrhizobium sp. Mp27
GGTCGTCAGGCGGTGAAAAGCCGAAGGCAATCCTGTGCGCCTCGTCAGAGCAGATGTGCGGCCACATCAATCGGACTAGAAAAACGCACTCTCACGAATAGGACGGGTTAGCGACCAGCGCCGGGGTGCATTCTGTGGCGCCGCCCGCAGCGGCGCAATCGCTGGAGTCGCGCCCCTCAGGTCCTGCAGGGAGCACCCTGGCAATTTGGAAAACTCCGACGCTTTCACCGTTCGAAGATAAGGTGCCTTGTCAATCAAGACTTTGGCTTTTCAGGATGAAGCTGCTTGTAAGAGTCACAGCTGGACCAATATCGATGCGCCGGCTTTGCGTGCTTCAAACGAAAGTTGATGTCGTGGAAAGTCATATTCTGCGCACAGTCGGTCTGGATCAAGCGCGTGGTTCGATAGCGGACGGCATGGATTGTCGCCGCAGCAATTGTTTCTTGGCGACGTCAGTTGAGCAAACCGCAGGCGGCCATTGCGAAACAGAATTGCAATTTGTGCCGACCGTCATGGATAGCGGGGTGCCGCCCCCCCGCTTTCGATGCCGGCACAATCGCAAGCCGGCACGCAGCCGCCTATCCGCTGCAGATTTGCCCCCGCCGCGACCGAACGCAAGCGCCGGCCGACGCATCCGCGCCTTCACAGAAGGCGTCAATCACCGCGGCCTGAAGGCCCAACTCACTGCATCCTTTGCGTCGTGATTGTCGACAAATGCTGCCCGTTGGGATTCCTGTAACGATTGGCGAGGCTTTGTAACAATGAAGCCATCTGGTCAGGATCTGATCGAACAGTAAATTCTCCATAGTTAGGGTCGAAAAGCGTGGTCGTTCCATTCGAGGCCGACGTCGCCACTGTGTGGGCGCCGCCTTCAGCGAAATACAAGCTGAGTAAATGGTTCGATCCGTCTTCGTTGATTTCGTTCACCATGGACTTGACGTTCGAAGACTTGCCGAATGCGAATCTCTTCTCTTCTCCAGCCGGTTCCAAGCCTGCTTCCTCCAAAATGGTATTTTGTGCCTGAAGGTCGGCCTGAGAAGATCCTGCTCCCCTGCTTCGTAACTGATCCTTAAGACCTTGATATTGCTGCTGCCGTTCAGCCGCTGAGGCGTGCGTTTGCGATCCGGGTGTAAGCGCACTCATTCGGGTTGATGGGCTGTTGCTAAGATTGCGGAACCACTCCGCAGTCAGCCCGACGCAGATGCCGTCCACATTCGCATCACGCAGGTCGGCCGTTCTGTATTCGAACAAGGAGGTGGCCGGACTCTCTGGAGAGGATGTACTGGGTTCGGAGGCGCTAGAGGTTTGAACGTTTGCATCCAAGGTATGTGGCTTGCTGCAGCAGGCCCCCATCTTGTCAGGCAACTCCCCCGATCGTGAGCTCCACTGGGGCGCGAGATCTGCAAGTGTTTCTGTAAAGCTGCCGCTATCCACCGACTGGCTCGGTTCGTCAGTTTGGCTAGTGCGTGTAGATGAGCCACCGATTCGATCATACATGACGATTCACCTCTCTGTGCTACAGAGCTGGCCCCGCAAATTCGGACAGTAGCTTGAGTGGATTTTCTGCCTGACAGCGGCGAGGATTCTTGCTGCGAATCAGGAGCGAAGATGACGAAGAAGAGCCGCC
>NZ_JASAUS010000472.1:0-1622 GCF_029953005.1 Bradyrhizobium sp. Mp27
CAGAAACCGTAATCCTGAACGGCCAATGTGCTTTTGGGGTGCCCCTTCGACATGGGAGCACCGTCCCACCGAACGGGGCCGTTATACGCTGGCCCATTGATGGCCACTGATACTATCTCGCTTGGATTTCTGAGGCCCAACCCTATGGTTGCACACAACCTAGACGGTTGCAACAGTCATTTTCTACTCGGAATGCGACGAAACCGCGCGCGCTCGTAAAGCGGTTGCAAGGCTCGACGCTGACGGAAGACACGATGAATCGGCGTGGGATCCGGACGCCGATCGGCGTCCCAAGTGCTTGATTGACTTCGCGCGTGCGGGGGTCAATTCAGCGTCGATTCACAAACAGGCAGAGCGTTTGTCGTCTCCCTCACACCTGTGAGCGTGCCGCGCACGATACCACTTGCAGCGGCCGTTCTCGATTATCAGAAGCACCGAGTGAAGAAGCTCAAGAAGCCGGGCCGGAGGTAGCATAGAAATGGCGCACGCGATTATCCGTGGAAAGAATGGTCGCCCGGGGATGTCCCGATCGGTGTTGAACTACGTCGGGCCGACGTTGCCGGAATGAATGTTACGCGGCCCTCGAGCCGTGGGCAACGGGCTTGATCGTCATGCGATCGTGATGAGCGTGAAGGGCCGCACGCAGAACCGACAATTGCTTATGCGCCTTCAATCGTCGGAAGCCCTTGTTGGCCTCGATCATGCCGGCCGCGACCCATCGCAACGCCATACCGGCATCCCGCCAGCGTTTGACGTTGCGCGTGACGCGGCGAATGGTGCCCATCATGTTCTCGGCGATGTTGGTGCAGGCGAGCGATCGACGAAGCTCCTTCGGCAGCGTCAACCGGACGACAGTCAGGATTTCGTCGAGGCCTTCGAGGATGCTGGCCGCTACGCCGGGCCATTGCTGGTCGAGTCGACCCGCGAGATTGCGGATCAATTTTTCAGCCTTGTCGGCGTCATCGAGCTCCCAGGCCAGGCGCAGCACCCGACGGGTGGCCGCTCACGCTGGTGGCGATCGCCTACGCCTTCATCCTGCACCTGGCGGCGAAAACATCGCCTATGGCGGGCGGGCACTGGCCTGGAGCCTGTACAATTGCGTCGTGCTCGCGATCGTGCGCTTCATCTGCATCGAGCAGCCGCGGCGCCGCAAGGCCGAGCGTTTCGAACGCGACGAGCCGATCCTGGTTCACGAAGGCGCCGAGCCGCGGCTGGTGCGGATGGCCGACATCTCGATTTCGGGCGCGCGCTTCATCGATCCCGCCCCGCCGGCAATCGGCGCCTCGATCAAGTGCAATGTCTATGGCCAGAACGTGAGCGCGACCGTTGTCCGCCGCACCCGCGACGGCTTCGGCGTCCGTTTCGAGGACGCGGTTGCGACGCGGATCAATGTCGTCCGCGCATTCTATGCCGGCGAATATGTCCGCGCCTTCCGCAGCGTGCGCGCGGCGCCGGTCGGCAAGGCGTTGCTGATGCGGCTGTTCGGCTAGAGCGGTATGAATGAGGTGGGCCTGGAGCAGTCCCATCCGTCGTCATTCGCAATTGCGCAGCTTAGTGCCGGTCGTGCTGACAGTACTCGCCTTGCTCGTGTGACCGCCCGAAACCACGGTGGGCGCGATGAC
>NZ_JASAUS010000473.1:0-1612 GCF_029953005.1 Bradyrhizobium sp. Mp27
TCGAGGCGATGTTCCAGGAAGAGAAGCCGCACCTGCGGCCGCTGCCTGTCGCTCCCTTCCGCATCTTCACCGAAGTCGTCCGGACTGTCTGCGACGACACCACCGTACGCGCCGACAACAGCTATTACGCCGCGCGGCCCGCGCCGATCGGCAGCCAGGTCGTCGTGCGCATCTACACCACCACGATCGAGATCCGTGATCGCCACACCCGTGCAGGAATTTGACTGACCACACCCGGAGGAATTTGAAGTGACCCGCGGGGAACCAGCTGCAGTATCGGGGCGCCAAAGCCGTTCAATACTTCATGATTGGCGGCGCACAAACCGCCGGGGAACAGTTGGTCGAAGTCATCGGCTTTGTGCGGCAGACCGAAGCGGATGAGCCGCTGGAGGGGGCCGAGAAGCATCTATATGCTAGGCTCCTTCAACTTCTCGGCGGCTTGAAGGGTGACAAGCAGATGCTCAAGGAGTCGGCATTGCAATTTCATGCGCTGCTGCTTGAGGAGCGTTGGACGCAAAGCGGTAGGGCCGCTATTCAACGCGAGTTGGGCGACAGCTGCCGATATGCTGACGAATGGGATCAGGCTGAAGCGGCTTATCGTGAGGCACTTGCCCTCGGCGGATCAGACCACGATAAGGTCCACCTCGCGGAATGCTTGCTCTATCGCAAGCAAATCGATGCCGCCGCTACCGAGATCGATACCGTAAAGCGAGAGACCCTGCCGCGCCATGAGTTCGCGGATTTTGTGTTCGCTTACGCTGCGATCGCGATTTGGTCGGCCAAAGCGGATCGCCTGACCGAGGCGAAAACGCTTCTTCAAGCTCTGGCCCCGGCCGAACCAATTTTCAATGATCGTCGCCTGAACCTGCTGCTCCGGGTAACGGAAACTCTTGCCAGCGGCACAGCATCCGGTGCGGCGAAGGCAGACAGCACGCCCAAAGGCGGGCTGGCGACGGTTGCCGGCTTCTTCGAGCAAAAGCCAAACATCGCCGGCATTGGGTTCAATTTCAACGCAATGATCGATTATTTCGCCCGAAAGAAGACCAAGGGCGAGCCTGGTAAGTCCGAGTGATGCGGGCCAAATCGCAACACCGCGATTTCCCAACTATCCCCAGCGCATGCGGCCTGCCAGACGGCCCAGGCTCTCGATGGCCAGCTTGTAGTACTCGGCCGATTTATTCGCGAAACCCGCCTTCAGGATCGCGGCATTCGTTTCGGGCATGGCCCAGCTTTCGAGTATCTGCTCCCTGACTTGTTCGTGCCAAGCCGCACGTCCTATCGGACTCCAAGCGAAATCGTGACCGGGTTTGCCGAGTGTGGCCTGCAAATCCTCTAGCGAAGTCGACAGCGTCAGGTAAGCCAGTGCGGCCAGCAGCTCGAACTCCTCAAATAACCTGGTGAACTCGGCGCCCATGAAAATGAAGTCTGTACACCAGGCCGGCAGAATGTCATGGAGGTGATCGCTCAGTGGCTGCGGATTATCTGCCGGAGGCCCGCTATCAACGCTGCATGGTGCATTTTTATCGCAATGTCTTCAGCCACGTGCCGTCGACCCGGGTCCGCGAGGTGAGCCACATGCTCAAGGCCATTCATGCCCAGGAGAGCCGCGCCG
>NZ_JASAUS010000474.1:0-1604 GCF_029953005.1 Bradyrhizobium sp. Mp27
ATAAACGTCCTGCCTGACCGGCTACTGCTGTTCAGCGGCGCTGACGGCGATCATCAGGTGGGGGAGTTTCAAGTGACCATACCCGGGGGATTTTGACCGACCCACGGGGTTGTCGCCGAGCTGCGTCCCTCCGCCGACAGGCTAGCCAACTTGTTTATGTCGCGAGCTTGAGATGGCGGTTGGTGGCGACATTGCGGGCAAAATCGGTAAGCTCCGCGAAAAAACCACGCGGGAACACCCTGAGAATCTGACGAACCGTCTTTACCGAGGGTCAGTAGCAATCCTTCATGCTTCCCGCGGTGCGATTGCTTTAGCCTTTCCGTGCCAGCGGGACTCGTTTCCTGCCAATCGTCGGGGTAGTCCGATATGTGGCCCGAGAAGGCAAAGTCTTCGTTGACCGTTGGAACGAGAAAGCCGCCTTCTGTACCGTCGGGGTCGACTTCGTCTGAAGGCGGTTCATCAATAGGCCGAGCAACCACCTTTCCACCGACAATGCTGACGCTGTGATGTTCCTGCCCACATTCCCGGCAAAAGAACGTGGGGTAAAGACGGGCTGATTCATCGTCTGGATGAAAAACCTGTCCCTCCAGAACTATGCGGCGGGACGATGCTGGTTCGAGCGTGGAATAAACCTGTCCCGCGCCGGAAATAAATCGGTGCAGTTTGAACGCTAAGAACGCGCGATCGCTGGTGCCCCCCCTTAAATCTTCACGACGTCCCATTACTGATAAAATGCGAGCGACGGCTTCCGCACACTTCTCTGTGCCCAGGCCGGTAGTGAGAGCGAGCTTTTCGGCTGCCTCGCCCAGTGTCATCGGCGGGCGACGTCGCAGCTTTTCGCCTTCAATGAGACCGACTTCCGTTTCTATCCAACACGCCAGAGGGTGATGAAAGAGAGCTTTGTTGCTAATGTTCGTGGGTATTTGCCCGGTAACCGCATCGCGGAGGGTTTGGCCGAGCGATGAGCCATGAGCAGTTGGATCGGTAACGCGCGCCAGATGCTCGTCGATGATGGAGTTAGGACCCATCGGCTCGCCGAAGAGCTTGGATCCGACTTCCGCTACGGCTCTGTTCCGCGCTTCGTCGTTTTCAGCATTCGACATCGTCGCCGACGTGCCGATGCATAGCAGCTTCTTTTTTCCCGCGAGCCGTTCTTTGACCCGACGAACCAGCATGGCCACACCTGCACCTTGGCGACCACGATATGTGTGGAGTTCGTCAAGAACCAGGAATTCCAATCCACGAGCGTTGTCGATCACCGTTTGGTCAAGTTCGTCTTGGCGCGTCAACAAGAGTTCAAGCATCATAAAGTTCGTGAGCAGAATATCTGGCTTAAGAGTTGCTATCTCTTGTCGCCTCGAATCCGATTCTTGGCCGGTGTAACGAGCAAAGGTTGGACGCAGCTTTTCATCCACTCCGGAGGACGCAACGAATTTTTCCAGTTCTTCAAGCTGGCTATTGGCGAGAGCATTCATTGGATAGATTACGATAGCTCTAGCCCGTCCTATTCGTGAGAGTGCGTTTTCTAGTCCGATTGATGTGGCCGCACATCTGCTCTGACGAGGCGCACAGGATTGCCTTCGGCTTTTCGCCGCCTGACCACC
>NZ_JASAUS010000475.1:0-1589 GCF_029953005.1 Bradyrhizobium sp. Mp27
GCACGCCTCAAGCACCTTGCGATCTTTCCTCGAAAGGTGGACTTCTCTTGCTTCGGGTATCATCCCGACCTTGAATCACGACTCACGTTCCAAGAAAAGTGGGTACTAGTTCTCCCGCTGCCTACGATGTGAGAAGGTCGAACGGAGAGTATGGCGCAACGGTCAGAGACGGGATCGGGAAAACCAGATTATGGACACGCGCCTCGAGCGCGCATCACTGAATTGGACCCGCTCCGCGAACTCCCATACAGGCCGGCGGCATGTAACGGCCGCTTCAGAGGCCGGACACATGTCAGCACCCGATCGCGCGCTCCAGACTCATTCGAAAAGATTCTTCTTGCATCAACGGGGGAGGTTAAACCGGTCGTGGTCGAGGAGCATGCGGCCGGCTAGGATGTCATGGACCGGGCGGCCCGGAGTCTCCTCGTGGAGGAAAACGAACAGAACGCTCTGAAAATCCTCAGTTTTTCCTTGCGGTTGCGCAGTCGCCGCGGTTCAATCCGCGAGCCGAGGGCTGCTTAGATGAAACGTTTGGTTATCTTCCGGAGACCCTTTTCAAGCCCTTGTCCGGGCCGAAGAAGCACGTCTATTCGCGCCTGCTAATGCGCCTTTATGAGCGGGTCTATTCCGCGCGCATTCTCGAGACGCCGCTTAGGGAAGAGATCGTTAAGCAGATCGAGATCGGGCTCTCCGAGTTCGGCATCGGATCGATGGGCGACCTCTCGGAAGGCGATCCTGAAGAGGATCAGACCACAAGCCAGGCCCATTACCTAGCCTATTATCGATTGCGCGATACCGGTTGGCTCACGGAGGAAACCGAAAAATGGCGAACCTACGTGGACATGAACCCGGACGCGTTCATGGTCCTCGGGGCGATCACCGACTTCGGCAACAGCCGCGTCCGCGTCGCAGGCGCGGTGGTCGACGTCAAGAACAACCTGGAGGCCGCGCACCGTGAACCGGAAACGATGGCCCAAGGCTTGGCCAATGCACACGACACGGCATTGCGGTTTGCCCGTTGGCCGGAATGCGCGAGATCGAGGACCGCATTTTGGGGAATCCGAACGCGGCGGCCATCCTCCGTACGTTCTTCCAGGACTTCGTCGACGGCCTCCTGATAGCCGACTACAAGCAGCTCAAGACGTCCAACAATCCGTACCGTCATCGCCGCACGATCGCGACGCTCGCCGGCGACATGCTCGCGGATGCCAATCAGCTTGGCAAAATCGCGCGCGCCTACATCGAGCAGGGTGTCATGGGCGCAGGCTCCACGGTTGCCACGGCAGAGGAACGCGTCGTCGCCGAGCTCGAGAAGATCAAGAGCGTCTTTGAGGACGTCGGCCCCTTCATGGACAAGATCGAAGATTTCCGCGACCGTCTCGAACGCCGCATCCGCACCACCGTCCACTACATGGACGTCATGGGAGAGGGATCCGCTGAGCGGATCGTCCGGCTGATCGAGCAACTCTCGAAGATCGGGTGTCAATCGGCGTTTGACTGGGACCCCCTATCGGCCTCCAAAAGGGACCCCTTTGATCGGCGTGCTCTGCTGGTAGCGCTCGGGTCGTCGGAGCTGGTCGGGGTTGCGG
>NZ_JASAUS010000476.1:0-1575 GCF_029953005.1 Bradyrhizobium sp. Mp27
CTATGACAACGCCATGATGGAGGTCAGCGCCGGTCGCGCGCGCCGGCTCTATGGCGAGCGCATGCCGGTCCCGGTCTCGATGTGGCAACCCTGGCTCGCATGGACGGGGCAAGGCGGAGGCGCCAGGGGACCCTCTTTGCCAATCCCGTCGTCGAGTCCGCCGGCCACCGCGTGGCGCCCTTGATCTGTTACGAGCAACTGCTCGTCTGGCCCGTCCTGCAGTCGATGCTCCATTCGCCCGACGTACTTGTCGCGATCGGCAACGATTGGTGGACCGCCGGCACCAACATGCTGGCGATTCAAAGAGCCAGTACCGAAGCCTGGGCGCGCCTGTTCGGACTGCCGCTCGTGCTCTCGTTCAACACCTGAAGGGGATCATCATGATCGATGCCGCCACCATTCATCAATGTGCCGATCCGGGCCTGAAGCCCGCGATCGTCGAGAAATTCATCCGTGCGGTCGGGGCACCCGATCCGCTCGCCGTCACGGTCCGGACCGGAAACCGCGTCATCCTCATGACGCCGCCCAAGACGCCGGATGATGCCATGGAGCTCGTCCGCCGTTACGTCGGCCACGCCATGGTCCGCGTTGGGGTGACCCAATATCCGGCTGGGCTCGGCGTCACCGACGTCGCCGAGCTCAAGCCCGACCTCGTCGAGGCCTGCGCCAATATCAGGATGGGCACCGCGCTGTTCGGCAAGGTCTATCGCATCGTCACCAAATGGTATGGCACGCCGGTCGACGAGGCGTTCGGCGACGCGATCGAAGCCTGGAAGAGCGGGTATTTCGAGGGGAAGTATGTATTCGACGAGCCCGATCCCGGCAGCCTGCCGGCCCGCAAGGGGGCATCGGACGCTGGCGACAAGCCCGTGGACGGGAATGACGCGGCGAGACCTGCGAGCCGTCCGGACGAAGGGACCCAGCAGGACAAGGAGCCGGATAATCCCAATAAGGCGGGCATCAGGATCGATCTGACCGGAATTGGCGTCAGCAGGCCGAAATAGCCCTTTGTGGATTGCAACGGCCCCAGCTGGAGAGCCAGGGTCTATTGATAGGCCGCAGCGCTACGCTGTCGGCCGTAAGCTCCTTGATGTTGATGTGCAAGGGCCCGCGATCCGGCTGATTCCGCGGAGCGTGAGGTCGCCGCTTTGATGGGCTATCGGCATATTCGGTCATGCGCGGGGAGGTTCGGCAACGCACGGTCGCCTCCAGGCGGTCATTCTCGTTCCTCGAGCAGCAGGTGTCGGACGTCACCAATCATCGGCGCATCCTTCATGTCGCAGGCTCTTGGCCGCTCAGACCCTACCAACTTGGTTGAAGTTGCCGCATTCTCCACGGCTGGCGTCGAATCCCTCTTCAATCTATAACGAACCACAGGGCAGTACGCGCTGCCTCGGGGCTTTAGAAACCCCTCGATTAGCGGTTGGTGCCGGCCGTGACGGCACCGGGATCCTCTGACCTAACGGCCGGGGGCCTGCGACGTATGTCCAGGCGCCTCGGTGCTAAAGGTCACAGGGACCGTCTAATCGCGGTTTTCTAACCCCCGGCTTGGGATCAAGGGGATTATCGTCGGCG
>NZ_JASAUS010000477.1:0-1559 GCF_029953005.1 Bradyrhizobium sp. Mp27
GTCTCGGTCATGGCGTATCGCTCTCCTCGAGAGGTTCTGGCAGGCTCGTCACCCGCCTCGATACGCCGCCTTCCTCACACCGTCATCACCCAGATTCCGCCATAGCTCCCGTGCGGCTCGAGGAAGACCGCGCGCCTTTGTTGCTTCAACGGGCAGGGGTGGCACAAACCGCCCGCTGTCCTTGGACTCAGAGCACTGCCTGCCACGGGAGGTGTCGAAAAATGCTACATGAAAGAATTGGGATCATGCGTTCCCCCGATCTCGGCCGAACACATCATTTCGGATTCCGTCTGCCGCGTATTAATGGGTGACGGCGAGTTCTCGATCTCAGGCGTTCCGTGGCTGGAAGCGGGCGAAACGAAGATAATGGCCCCACCTCAGGCAAAATGCCTTTGTACCAAGCACAACAGCGCGCTTAGCCCGCTCGATGCCTCCGCACATTACTTCTTCACGTCGCTCAAATCTTATCTCGAACATGATGCCGGGTCGCGACACGCCATTCTATCCGGGCATGACCTCGAACGCTGGGTCTTGAAAACCGCCAAAGCAGCAGCCGTGTCCCGGAACCTGGCACGCGGAAGACAACGACTGTCGGGTGCGTTCTCGCGGGATGAGGCAATTCTCGACATGCTTGACGACCCCCGGCATTGGCCCGAAGGGGCAGGGCTCTACTGCACCATGAACACGGGCGACATCGCGGAAAACACCCCGCGCTTTCAGTTCCAGCCGCTGACAGATGACCATGACGAAATCAAAGCCCTGGCGACTAACATCATGGGCTTTCGCTTCGAGTTGCTGCTCGAAGCGCCTGAACTGAGCAAGCATCCATCCTTGATCGGTGCAAGATATCGACCGAGCCGAATCCTGATCTCGTATCCAACATCAACAAATTGGGTAACACTGAGCTGGGAGGACGACAAAAAACATGAGGAAATGACCGTCCAATGGCTTCAACGGCGTTGACCCTTCGCGACGGACAAATCGTTCAACTTCGCGCAAGCAAGGCGCTTCGCCCAGACTCGCGGACTGACAGACCATGCCGTCGTTTCAGTCGACCCGAGCCGCGGAAATCGGCGGGGAGTTGCGCAATCCTGGTGAGGTGACTTTCCCACGGCGAGCTTTCCTTCTAACGAGCGCCGTCGCCGGGTTGGCCGGCAGCCGGATCACTAAACAAGAACGAGAAATTGCACCTAAGCTTGCCGCTGAGTTCGTGGTCAGGGAAACGCTCCAGCGCCGCCGCCCAAACCTCCGCTGCCGTTGCCGCATCACCGCTGTTCCAGTGAGCACCGCCAAGATCGAACATCGCTACGGCATAGTCCGGGTCGAGCGCAAGCGCCCTTTCGTAGGCGTCGATCGCCTCTCGCCACCAGCCGACGCTGGCGTAAGCCGTAGCCAGCTGAAACCAGCTCATGGCGTCCGGCTGAACGATCTGGGCCTGCTCCAGCAGCAGGAGCTATGGCTGATTTTGGGTGACGCGGCCTGATCAGGCGGCGTGGCTTTCAGTGTTCGGAATGACTTCGATTCCGTCGATGAACTTTACACCGGCGATGACTTTCGGC
>NZ_JASAUS010000478.1:0-1559 GCF_029953005.1 Bradyrhizobium sp. Mp27
TTTATCGTGGTCACGCAAGTCGGCAGCCAGACGTTTGGCATCGTCGTCGACGGCGTGTTCCATACCGAAGAGATCGTGGTCAAGCCGATGTCGACGAAGCTCCGTCACATCGACATGTTCTCCGGCAACACCATTCTGGGCGATGGCGCTGTGATCATGATCATCGACCCCAACGGCATTGCGAAAGCGCTCGGCGCCGCCGGCTCCTCGGCCCATGACATGGGCGACGAGAACGGCGCGCATCACATCGGAAGTGGCGAGCAGACCACCTCGCTGCTGGTCTTCCGCGCCGGCTCCAGCCAGCCCAAGGCGGTCCCGCTCGGGCTCGTCACCCGTCTGGAAGAGCTCCCGGCCGACAAGATCGAGTTCAGCAACGGCCGCTACATGGTGCAGTACCGCGAGCAGCTGATGCCGCTGGTCGCCATGGAGAGCGTCACCATTGCCAGCCAGGGCGCCCAGCCGATCCTGGTGTTCGCCGATGACGGCCGCTCCATGGGCCTCGTCGTCGACGAGATCATCGACATCGTCGAGGAACGCCTCAACATCGAGGTCGGCGGCTCCGCCTCCGGCATTCTCGGCTCGGCCGTGATCAAGGGCCAGGCCACCGAAGTGATCGACGTCGGCCACTTCCTGCCGATGGCGTTCGCCGACTGGTTCACCCGCAAGGAGATGAAGCCGTCGCAGCACTCGCAGTCGGTGCTGCTGGTCGACGACTCCGCGTTCTTCCGCAACATGCTGGCCCCGGTGCTGAAGGCGGCCGGCTACCGCGTTCGCACCGCGCCGACCGCGCAGGAGGGCCTGGCGGCGCTGCGGGCACAGAGCTTCGACGTGGTCCTGACCGACATCGAGATGCCCGACATGAACGGGTTCGAGTTCGCCGAAGTGATCCGCTCCGACACCAATCTGGGCGCGATGCCGATCATCGGCCTGTCCGCGCTGGTGTCGCCGGCGGCGATCGAGCGCGGCCGTCAGGCCGGCTTCCACGACTATGTCGCCAAGTTCGACCGTCCCGGTCTGATCGCGGCGCTGAAGGAACAGACCGCGGGTGCCGCCGGCGCCTCCGAGCTGAGCCGGGCAGCGGCCTAAGAGCGGGATGGATCAGGAGATATCGAGATGAGCAACAAGATGCAGACCACCGAAGGCGCCATGGTCGAATACGTCACCGCGATGATCGGCGGCCAGCTGTTCGGCCTGCCGATCTCCCGGGTCCAGGACGTGTTCATGCCCGAGCGCGTCACCCGCGTTCCCCTGTCCTCGCGCGAGATCGCGGGGGTGCTGAATCTGCGCGGCCGCATCGTCACCGTGGTCGACATGCGTGCCCGGCTCGGCCTGCCCAAGCCTGAGGACGGCAAGACCCCGATGGCGGTCGGCGTCGACCTGCGCGGTGAATCCTACGGCCTCCTGATCGACCAGATCGGCGAGGTGCTGCGGCTTGCCGAGGACGGCAAGGAAGAGAACCCCGTCAACCTCGATCCCCGCATGGCCAAGCTCGCCGGCGGCGTCCACCGTCTCGACGGGCAGCTCATGGTCGTCCTCGACGTCGATCGCGTCCTCGAGCT
>NZ_JASAUS010000479.1:0-1555 GCF_029953005.1 Bradyrhizobium sp. Mp27
TCAACGCATACAACGACAGAGCCGAGCCCTTCGTCTGGACCAAGAAAAAGGTCCGTCAACGCCGTTTCAAAGGCCGCCGTATCACTCAGCTCTGATTCCGGGTACTAGCTCCCCGCCGCGAGTTCTTTCTCTGCGCGTGCAAACTTGGCGATCCGACTTCTGATCGCCGCCTCACTGCGCTTCAACTTTCTCGCGATCTCTCTCGGAATGAGGCCGGCTTCCCGCAATTCTGATAACAGACGGTCGTCCTCATCGGACCATGGCGTGAATTGCTTGACTGGCAAATAGCACCTCGACTGCCTGAGTTATTTCAATGCGTATCCTGGTCTTCAGCTGTTGCGGCGTCAGCGCTTTGTCTGCAAGCTCACTGCCCATTACGCGAGAAATTCTTTTCGGAGAATACTGATCCGCGCATTGATTGCGCGGCGCAGGTTGTAACCCTCACACGCCGTTATCTTGCCGGCAGAGAGATCTGACATACACTCATCCATAACTTGCTGGATATACTCTAGTGCCATACTTTCGATTTCGGCAATCCGCCTCTCAATTCAATGCAGACATCCCTCTTACTAAGGTCGCCCAACCGAATGCGCATTACCGGCCGCTATCGGGCCGCGGCCCTTTATAGATCATCCGTACCACACGCTGACAATTCGCTGCGTCGATGGTGAGAGCTCCACATTGTATCGATCGGGTCGATAGTCCTTGGTCAGACCGTCGCCGGAATTGTAGACCCGCAATAGGCTTCCTACAGGGTTGTCTGAGACCGCCAGCCCTCCGGTGCCAGGTCCACTGAGCTTTTGCAAACTTCTCCATGGGAATGGCCATGGCAGTGGCAAGCCCTCTCCCAAGGGATCGAATAGTTCAGAACGTTCTTCAAGCTTCTGTTCTATCGTGTTCGTGCGAGCGTGAATTCGCACGCCCTTGAGTGGTTTTCCCTTGCCCCAATAGTTGGCCGGATCTCGGGTGATCACGGCGTCGGCACTCACTGGCGTCAAGACGGGGAGAGATATTCCAGCAGGCTCGTCCGCAGTGAAATCGAAGTCCTGGATCCCATCCTTTGGTACGTCAAAGTAGTACCAGGCTCCGAGCTTGGGATTTGTCCATCCTGTTGAACTCGTCCTCCCGGATGCCGAAACGACAATTTGCGGAGGATCGCTTTTGAGTATCTTTATGACTGCGCTTTGTACATCGTAGACGCGTACCATTTTCGTCACTCCCTGCTTAGGGTGCATACCGTCGTCAACGAGTAGCTTGCACCTTGACGAGTAGCTTGCACCTTTAGGCTGAGTGCGACAGCTCGTCCCTTTATCTCTCGTAGCTCGCCCGGCTTCCCGCGCTAAATTCATGTCCTTTGGCAAGTTGCTCCCCTAATTGTACAGCATCAACAGTGGATCGGGCTCCTACCTACTCTGGTGGCGCGCGGATGGTGTCTCCTTTGTACTGCTAGTACCCACTTTTCTTGGAACGTGAGTCGTGATTCAAGGTCGGGATGATACCCGAAGCAAGAGAAGTCCACCTTTCGAGGAAAGATCGCAAGGTGCTTGAGGCGTGC
>NZ_JASAUS010000480.1:0-1518 GCF_029953005.1 Bradyrhizobium sp. Mp27
CGCGTCCAGGTGATTGACGAGGACCTGGGCAAATCCGGTGCTGGCGGTGTGGATCGTCATGGTTTCCAGAAGCTCATTGCCGAGATCGGCCTTGGCAACGCCGGCCTTGTGGTGAGTCTCGACGCTTCTCGCTTGGCCCGCAATAACCGGGACTGGCATCAGCTTCTCGAACTGTGCTCGGTGTTCGGCGTGGTCATTGCGGATGGCGAACGGCTTTACGACCCGCGCGCCTACCACGACCGCCTGCTGTTGGGCTTGTCCGGCATCATGAGCGAGGCGGAGTTACATCAGCTTCGAATGCGGCTTCACCAAGGGGAACGCCAGAAGGCGGCGCGGGGCGAACTGCGACTGCCCCTGCCAGCCGGGCTCGCCTATGATCGAACGGGCACAATTATTCTCAATCCCGATGAGGAGGTGCAGGCCCGTTTTCATCTCGTGTTTGCCAAATTCCGGGAACTGCAAAGCGCTCGCCGTGTGATGCGTTACCTGGACAGGAATGGATTGTCCTTGCCGGTTCGGCCGCTGCTTGGACCATCTCCACACGAGGTCGTCTGGCGTGCGCCAGATAGTGCACGCGTCCTTAATATCCTTCAGAATCCGGCCTATGCTGGGGCCTATGTTTATGGCCGCCGGCAAAAGGATCCGAGCCGATGCCGGCCGGGATCGCTGACGGGAACGGTCAAGGTGGCGATCGCGGATTGGGCGGTTTGCCTCCACGCCGCTCACCCAGGCTATATCAGCTGGGAGGAGTTCATGGCCAACCAGGGGCGACTGGCAGATAACGTCTGCCGCTATGAGGCAGGACACTCTGGCGTACCGCGCAAGGGGGCAGCCTTGTTACAAGGAATTGCGGTCTGCGGTCGTTGTGGACGGCGCATGAGCATGCGCTACACGGGCCCGCATGCCGACTATCCGGTCTATTGCTGCCGCTCGGATCGGGACCAGCAAGGCAGTGCATTATGTCAGGAAGTCCGGGCCTTGGCGGTTGACGCGCTGGTTGAGCGGATAGTCCTCGATGCCCTGGTGCCGGATCAGATTGAGATCGCACTCGCAACCGCGGGCCAACTGGAGCAGGAGAACCGTCAGCTCGAGCGCCAGTGGGCGCTTCGCGTGGAGCGCGCCCGCTACGAGGCCGAGCGCGCTCGGCGTCAGTATGACGCCGTAGAGCCCGAGAACCGTCTTGTGGCGCGCTCACTTGAGCGGGCTTGGGAAGACAAGCTGCGTGTCGTCGAGGCGGTCGAGCAGCAGCATGCGCGTTGGCGCGCGCAAGAGCCGCTTCTGATTGGCCCGACGGAACGCGCAGGGCTACAAGCGCTCGGCGAGAACCTGCCGCGGATTTGGAACGCGGCCACCACGTCGGCAGCCGATCGCAAGCGTATTCTGCGATTTGTGATCCGCGAAGTCGTTCTTGATCAGAAGCGGACCCGAGGTCAGGTGTGGTTCAAGATCGTCTGGCAGACCGGCGCAACCAGTGAGCATCACGTGCAACGGCGCGTTCAGGCCTACCGCAACTACATC
>NZ_JASAUS010000481.1:0-1518 GCF_029953005.1 Bradyrhizobium sp. Mp27
GCGCGCCTTCATGTCGAGAGTGAACTGGCTGCGTCCAAAGAGAGCGTCGAACGCCTCGAACTGCTCGTGAAGGAGTACGAGCGCGCACGTTTCGGTAAACGCTCGGAGAAGCTTACGATTACCCACATTTCTGAGTCAGAGTGTCGCTCCCGTTGCGATATCGATGAATCGCGATAATCCGCGCCACATGATCAGATTCCCTGGTGGCGGATCGTTGGCGCGGGCGAGATAGCCGCCGAGCCTGGCGATCTTGATGAGATAATGCGACAATGTCTTTCGTTGTGTGCTGGCTGGATTCTTGTCTTTGACGAGCCGATCAAGCAATTGGATTTCAGCTTTGGTCAGCACAAATTCCGGTGAGGCATTTGGCGCTGAACGATTAAGCATCGTCATCCAAAAAATGCGCCAGCTCACAATGCAAAATACCGAGATCAGATTCGTCAATCGCTGAGCAGTCCGCAGTTGCGAGTCCTCTGCCCGACAGCCGGATTTGAGTATCTTGTGGAAGACCTCGATCTTCCATCGCAGAGAATACCATTCGAGTTTCTCGATCGCATCCCCGCGCGATTGCACCGGAAGATCGGTCAGGAGTTTCCATTCAATCTTCTTTCTGTTCTTTGGCGATCCTCTTTCATCAGCGTGGATCACTGTCAAAGTCAAAGCTGGATACCGCGACTGCTTGCCTATCGGTGGCAGAATACGGATTTTACGATACCGGATTTCTAGAACAGCCTGGTCTGGATTGCCCTTGCTATCCCGGACTTCGATCCGGTGGAGACCTTTGACCTCGACCTCGTCCATTATCGTTGCAACGGTATGATCGCCATCGCCTGCCAGGCGATTGACACAGGTCCTTACCAAGAAATGCGTTCCAACCTCTTGGGCGGCGCAAAACAATTCATAAATATCGGCCTCACGATCACCGATATGGATGCACTGCGATGGCTTGTCGAAAAGCTCCGTGGATTGCTTGAGGTTCTCCAGCCACCGAATGCTCTCCTTGGTTTCAATGGGGATCCGTGTCAGGTTGACCTCGCGCCTGAGTGCCGCGACCCCTCTGAATTTCTTTCTGGTCCAAAATTTCACGGCGCTGAGCCCGAGCGGAAGGCCCTCGAGGGTCACCGCAAGGCTCGAATGCATCAATATTCCGCATGTCGTGTACGTTTGGGGTTTTCCGTCCAATCTTCGAGAGTTGTTCTTGGGGATGCGCTTAATCATCCCGATCAGATCCGGGCGCTCCCTTTGATAGGTGAATTCGGTCGTATCATGCAGGACAAGAACAGGCCCTTTCGCAGCCGCGATACGTTCCCGCGTCGATTTAAAATGACCAGATAGGATATCGGCCTCGCTTACTCGTTCATTGGAGAAGAAACGATAGGCCGCCTTAGTATTCGCCCAGTCTTGGCAAACAGAGCTGGCCCCGCAAATTCGGACAGTAGCTTGAGTGGATTTTCTGCCTGACAGCGGCGAGGATTCTTGCTGCGAATCAGGAGCGAAGATGACGAAGAAGAGCCGCCG
>NZ_JASAUS010000482.1:0-1503 GCF_029953005.1 Bradyrhizobium sp. Mp27
CCGCTCCTCGCGCGACATCGCGCGCGGCGGCAGCACATCGACCGGCTTGGTATTGTTGGCAACGACCTGCAGCGGCAGCTCCTTCGTCATGGGCTCGATCCTCTCCCTCAAGACTTCCTGCTTCGTGGTGGTGCGGTAGGCGTTGCACTTCGGACAGCGGTGCTCGCGGCGCTTGCGGCCGATGAACCAGCCGCGTGGCAAGAGCCTGCGGCGCACGAACTGGATTTCGTTGGCGTCCTGATCGCGCTGCGAGGACGCTGGCAGCGCGTGGGTGTTGTAGGGGAGCCGCTCCTCCGCGCCGCAGGGGCAGCGCACGATGATGCCCCGCGACAGCCTGTTGTCGTCGCCGAACATCATCGGCGCATGCTGGAACGCCTGCATGTCATGCTTCACGGGCGGCGCCTCCGAACTGTTCGGCCTTCGCCAACACCAGCGCCTTGAGCATTTCGACCTCGTCGTCGCTCAGTTCGTAGCGGCGGCGCGCCGCCTTCTGCCCTTCGCTGTTCCACCACTCGCCCAGCTTCTCGCGGCTGGTGAACTCGTTGGCGATGGTAGCCTTGAGGTGCTCGATGAACTCGGCGCGCTTGGCGCCCAGCGCCTGGCGGCGGCGCAGCTCGCTCTCGTCAACGACGTTGCTCTGGTCCTTGTCGTAGAGCGCGAGGCCGAACGGATTGCCGAACGTCATGAGCGCGCGCTTCATCGCGTCGGTCTCGGCTTCCTTGATCGCGCTCTCGTGGGCGAGGCCACGGTCACGGTCGATGCCGTGCCCCGAGCCGAGCCCCTCGCGCACGATGTCGCCGACCGTGACGCGGACCTTGCAGATGTAGGTCACGCCGAAGCCGGGCAGCTTGTTCTCGCCGATCTCGCGCTCGTAGTCCGTGATGCAGGTGGCGAAGATGGTTTCGCGCTGCCAGCCATCGAAGCCGAAGATGCGGTTGGCTTCGGCGATGACGTGCCAGCCCTCGACGTAGCTGAAGGTGCGCCCGCCCTGCTTGCGCTCCTTCACCTGCGCGCGGTTCAGCGGCGCTGCGAGCCGCTCCAGTTGCGTATTCGAGAAAGCCATCGGCGTTGCTCCGTTCAGGCCCGGCGGTGCAGATTGGTGCGGCGGCCATGCGACTTGACCCCGGTCATGGGCACCTTGGTCGCCAGCTCGACGAGCTGGCCGCGCTTCTTGGCGGCGTTCCAGCACGCGCCCCATGCGTGCGGCGTGGCCGGTCGGACGCCGGGCCAGTGGGCGCGGATGTCCTCGCATGTCCCGATCCAACCGCGCGGCAGGTGATCGATGAAACGCGCAAACTGCGCCTTGAACTCCGGGTTATGATCGCGCGTGAGCGACATTCCCGCGTCGCGCAGCGCCCGCGACTTCTTGAGGTCGTAGTCGTCATCCTTGCTCATCACTTCACCGTCACGACAACAGAGGGCGGGGAGTTCGAGAGCGCGAGGCCGGGCAGCTCGCGCCCGGCCTTCAGCGCGTCCTTGATCTTGGTCCGGTCGGGCTTGCGC
>NZ_JASAUS010000483.1:0-1494 GCF_029953005.1 Bradyrhizobium sp. Mp27
AAGGACTTCCGGCGCATCGCCACGCGATATGACAAGCTCGCCCGTAATTTTTTGGCCGCTGTTCATCTCGCCGCTCTCGTCGCATATTGGCTCAATTGAGTCTGGACCCTACATCTCAATATGCCCGATATCCCTCTATCGTGCTGTAAGGGCGACGTGGCTTGGCGCGCGGTGTCGGACGAACATATACGCTGCGGCTTCGAGCACGAAGAGACGTCGCAATCTGACGATGACCAGCGCGGAGAAGTCGATGTCTCGCTCACCGTTGACCAGGCTTTGCATGGACATCATCTCCTCCCTGCTCGGCCGGACCGCAAAGCTCGGATGGGAATGCCATTCGCCCAGGTAGTTGAAACGTCGGAAGTCGGATCCTGTTCTTCGAAAGAAACTTTCGAGAGCCTCTGCATGATGATTTGGGCTGCGAACGAAATGAGCAGCCGTTCCGGTCGTCGCGTCAATTGAGAAGTCGACGATCCGAAAATGGTCTGGCGCGACTTGCTCGCCCATGAGGATGCCGCCGATCTCGCGCCTTCCGGCGCGTCTTAGGCATGTGCGAAAGCGGGCCCGCTGGTCACTTGGAAGACTGATCTTGACCATCGAAGGCGGAGGGTAAGAGTTCACGAAGCAGTGCAAGGCTCTCGGCGACCGAGGCGGAATCTTGTTCGACCTTCCACGGTTCGGAGCCGGCGAGTTGTATAGGCCAGGTCTCGAACGGCTCGGAGAAAATCCAAGCCCTGCGCAGGCCGATCGCATAAGCCGGCACCGGAAATGCGCTTTCTTTCGGGTGGATGAGAACGTCCGTCGCCAAGCGCGCCAGATGTCCCGCGATAATGGCGACCTCGGCATCGTCCGCGACGAGCGCAGCGCCGTCGCCGGCCGCCGTCGCGTAAGGCGCCGCGAAGCCAGCGAGCAGCGCGGGAATGCCGTGCCCTTCGCACCAGGCGTTGATCTGATTGCGGGCCGTTTGAGGTTCCGGCTCGTGACCTGATCGAACGCGCGCCACTAGGCCACCAATGCCGCCGGCGAACACCTCGCCCCAGAGGAGCGGCTTCAGGCTTTCCGTCGCGACGGCGGCGCAGAAGTTAAAGCAGTGCGCGTCGGCGGTCGCGTCGATGATAACGTCGCAGGCGCGCAGCGCAGACATCACGGAGTCCGTAGAATCTGCGCTTTCCTGGCCGCCCAGCGCGACCCGCCGCACAGTGATGTCCATCGTTCCCGCAATCTCGATGAGGCGCGCGCGGAGCGCGTCGACCTTGTGGGCGCCAATTGCTACGGCGCTGAGCTCATTTCGCACGAGGTTCGCCACGAATAGAACGTCATTATCGACGAGCGTGAACTGGCGCACAAGGGGAGAATATCGGGAAGAGCTACGGCGAGTTCCGCGAGAGCTATGGCTGATTTTGGGTGACGCGGCCTGATCAGGCGGCGTGGCTTTCAGTGTTCGGAATGACTTCGATTCCGTCGATGAACTTTACACCGGCGATGACTTTCGGC
>NZ_JASAUS010000484.1:0-1493 GCF_029953005.1 Bradyrhizobium sp. Mp27
GTCAACGCATACAACGACAGAGCCGAGCCCTTCGTCTGGACCAAGAAAAAGGTCCGTCAACGCCGTTTCAAAGGCCGCCGTATCACTCAGCTCTGATTCCGGGTACTAGTGTCTGCCATATCGCGTGCCTTGGAAAGGAAGCGCAGCAAGGTTAATTCAGATCATCTCGTCGCGCGGGTTAGGATAGAGGGAGTAACTCCGTTGGCTTGGCGGATTCGCCGGGACACGGATCTGCTGAAGGCGGAAGCGGACGACAGAGCCTCGGTCATTGGGACCTGCTGGGTTGAGAAGCTGGAGATCGTCTGCCGTCCGGCCGAGCGTTGGGAGGAGCCATCCGAGGATCCGCTCTTCGAGCTCCGCCGCGTGATCGAGGAGGACATACTCACCTCCGACGCCTTCCAGAACGAACTCGTCGGCATGGCTCAGGAGATAAGAGCGCAGCTCCCGCCGGAAAGCCGCGACGCCTTCGGCGCCGACGAGGCGTCGTTCAGGGAGGCGCTCACGCGCCTGGTGCGTGACGGAGCGGAAAGCGTGATGGCGCGCCTTGAGCCTACCGGCGAGGGCGGCTGAGTCATGCGCCTGCGCCGCCTCGACCTCACCCGGTACGGGAAATTCACCGACCACAGCATCGATTTCGGCGAACGGCCCATCGATCAGCCGGACCTGCATGTCATCTACGGACCGAACGAAGCCGGCAAATCGACCGCCTTTACCGCGTTTCTCGACTTGTTGTTCGGAATCGCGACGCAGAGTCCGTTCGATTTCCTCCACCCCTATTCCACCATGCGGATTGGCGGAGCGCTGGAGTTCGGCGGTGAAACGCGGGAGTTCGCGCGCATCAAGCGGCCGCAGAACAGCCTGCTCGACGCCGATGATCGCCCTATCCCGGAAAGCGCAATTCGCGGCGAACTCGGCGGCATCGAGCGTGACGCCTATCGCACCATGTTCTCGCTCGACGACGAGACACTCGAGAAGGGCGGCGAAAGCATTCTGGCAAGTAAGGGCGATATCGGACAATTGCTGTTTTCTGCGAGTGCAGGCCTTTCTCATCTCAGCCAAAAGCTCATCGATCTCAAGGCCGAGGCAGATGGCTTCTACAAATTTCGGGCGCGCAGCGGCGCACTCGTGGATCTCAAGACGCGGCTTGCGGAGTTAAAGGCAGAGCGGGAGAAATTCGACACTCTGGCCTCGGATCACGCCCGGCTCGTTGAAAGCCTGGATCGGTCCAAGAAGCACTATGATGAGGCCGTCACCGAACGCACCCGCACTCGTGGACGCATCGACGAGGGTACCGTCAAGTTAACGAATTGGAGCGGCGGAGGGGGTAGACGAGCGGCATGCGGACTGCCAAGGCCCCTCTTTATCGCCGCCATAGCTTCCCTCCGGAAGTGATCAGCTATGCCGTTTGGTTGTATTTCCGGTTTCCCTTAAGCTTGCGCATGGTCGAGGAAATGCTGGCGGCGCGTGGCATTGGCGTGACCTATGAAACCGTG
>NZ_JASAUS010000485.1:0-1489 GCF_029953005.1 Bradyrhizobium sp. Mp27
CACGCCTCAAGCACCTTGCGATCTTTCCTCGAAAGGTGGACTTCTCTTGCTTCGGGTATCATCCCGACCTTGAATCACGACTCACGTTCCAAGAAAAGTGGGTACTAGGAGCCCCGCTGGGCATATGACCGCCCGACGTCCGTGTTAATTCACGACGTACTCGAATCGTCTCACAGCATTTTAGCGCTGACAATTAACTCAACGCGCTTGGTTCTGCCTTGCCAGCACGGTGACCTTCGATACAGGCTCGTGAATAACGCTCTCAACCGCAATAGCAATCGCGGTCGAATACCGTTCCGTGATTGCGTGGGCGGTGAATTCACTTTGCACGTAAACGACGACGAGGCCCTCAGACATCGCGGCGCACTGGATTCCCAGGAAGTAGGTGTCGTATTTCTTCGCGCCTAAGATGAAATTCAGTCGTGCTTGGATTGCGTAGTTCTGCGTCTCAGAAAATACGTACATCAAAACCCCCACGAAAATATCTATGAAGAAAGCGGTGAGGTGCTCAAAATGCGTGCTTACTGTAAGGAGCCAAACAAAATGGCTTTTGCATGAGCGAAATTGAGCAGCGGCAGCGTGTGAACCGCTTGCGGTTGGCGTGACTAACGGGATTGCTCTGACGTCGAGGCGTGACGCTGTGAAAAATCTAACCGCTTTTGTAGTAGTTGCCATGCTGCTGCTTAACGCACTCGGCCCGGATTCCAACGTTGGCGGGGCTCTCGCGAGCTTCTTTGTTTGGGTCGCTTCTCACCATGTGGGCGGTAGGTCTCTACTTCGCCTGGTCGAAGAGGTTTGGCGTGCTGGGTTGGTTCCTCAGCGTGGTCACCACGATAACGGGTGGCGTCGTCGCGATTGTTCTCTTGGGGGCAACCATGGACACGATATTTGAGCTCGCCCACTTCCAAGGACGCCTTATCGACTCGAACTGGAGCTACCTCGCTTTCGTGGCGGCGGCTCTTGCTGCCGTTCTTGGTTCGTGGGCGCCGCTAGAACTGGGCAGTCGCTTATTCGCGCTGCGGCGAAGCAAGAAAGTCGCTTGATGTATACGACTTGTCGCCGCAGGATTTATGCAAGGCGGCAAGCATGCACCCTTGCCGCTCGACCATTTCTTACGGTGCATTGGTCGAACAACAGAAAGATGGTGCAGGGAGGCGGTCCGCAAGGCCGTGAAATGGGCAGTGCGCGGTAACAGGAAAATTCCGACGATCGCTGCCTTTATCTCAGATGTGAGATTGGCCGTTGGAAGGGGCGTCCTGGAGCGCCGCCTACAGCGCGCGGTGCTGGTGTTCGGCAATCGACGCCCTCATCATCGATGCTACGCTGCCGCTGTCGTGTGTCGGAATAGACGGTGACCATGGCGGGAAAAACCGGCAGGAAGGAGCTATGGCTGATTTTGGGTGACGCGGCCTGATCAGGCGGCGTGGCTTTCAGTGTTCGGAATGACTTCGATTCCGTCGATGAACTTTACACCGGCGATGACTTTCGG
>NZ_JASAUS010000486.1:0-1480 GCF_029953005.1 Bradyrhizobium sp. Mp27
CGGCCATGGTCGCGCGGCTGAGCGGCGGCAAAGCGCTACCCCCTGCGGTGCTCGACCAGATCGTCGCCAAGACGGATGGCGTCCCGCTGTTCGTCGAGGAGCTGACGCGGAACGTGCTGGAGACCAATCTGCTCCGCGATGAGGGCGATCACTACGCGCTCGCGGGGCCGCTGCCGCCCATGGCGATCCCCGCCACGCTCCAGGAGTCGCTGTTGGCGCGGCTCGACCGGCTGGCTCCGGCCCGGGAGGTTGCCCAGGTCGCCGCCGCTATTGGCCGGGAATTCTCGCACGAACTGCTCGCGATTGCGGCCGCGCTGCCGGAGAGCGATCTGCAGGCGGGGTTGGACGACCTCGTCGGCTCGGGCCTGGTGTTCCGGCGCGGAACGCCGCCTCAGGCGAGCTACAGCTTCAAGCATGCGCTCGTGCAGGACACCGCCTATGCAACCCTGGTGCGCGCGAAGCGGCAGCGCTTGCACGTCCGGATCGCCGCCGCGCTCGAGCACGACTTTCCGGAGACAGTGCAGGCACAGCCGGAGCTTCTGGCCCACCATTACATGGAGGGCGGGCTGGCCGAACCGGCGATTGACTATTGGCTGAGGGCGGGACAGCGAGCCATCACGCGCTCGGCGATGGCCGAAGCGCTGGCGCAGTTGCGGAATGGGTTGGACCTGCTCGCGGGCTTGCCGGAGGTCGATCGCCCGCGGCGAGAACTCGACCTCCAGGTGGCGTTGGGTGTGGCGCTGATGGCAACGCAAGGCTGGGCAGCGCCGAAAGCCGGGCGGGCCAACGCCCGTGCTCGCGAGCTCTGCGAGCAGCTCGGCGCCACCGCCCAGCTCTGGCCCGTGCTCTACGGTCAATGGGTGTTCCACGGCGTGCGCGGCGAGCACAACGCCGCGCGAAACGTGGCAGACGAGTTTCTTCGCCGGGCGCAGGAGCGTCATGACACGTCCGCAGCGGTGGTTGCTCACCGCATCTGCGGGACCGGTGCATTATGGCGCGGAGAGCTGCCTGCTGCCTGCATCCATCTGGAGCGGACGCTTGCCCTCTATGACCGGGAGCAGCATCACTCGCTCGCCTCTCTCTACGTGCAAGATCCGCGGGTGGCGGCGCTGTCGGGACTCTCATGGACGTTGTTTGCGCTGGGCTATCCGGAGCAGGCCCGGACGCGGAGCCGCGAAGCCCTCGATGCGGCACGTGAGCTCGCTCACCTCAACACGGTGGCGTACGCCCACCCTTTTGTTCGCGTCTTTCTTCGAGCAGTATCGTCTGGCGTGGCGTGAGGCGAAGGACCGAGCGGAAGCACTGGTTGAGCTCTCGACCGAACAGGGTTTTCCGCATTTCCTCGCGCCCGCCACGGTAATCCGGGGTTGGGCTCTTCTCTATTCGGCCGGATTTAGTCAAGGGCTTGATTGGGTGCCTCCTTGGGTTCGGTACCGCTCGCGGGGCCGTGCTTCTCTTCGGGATCAGCCGTATGGCTCTC
>NZ_JASAUS010000487.1:0-1462 GCF_029953005.1 Bradyrhizobium sp. Mp27
CTGGAGCAGTCCCATCCGTCGTCATTCGCAATTGCGCAGCTTAGTGCCGGTCGTGCTGACAGTACTCGCCTTGCTCGTGTGACCGCCCGAAACCACGGTGGGCGCGATGACGGTCCAAGAGTTGGTGACCATACTGCAAGCGCTTCCCGACCAAAACGCCCCTTCGAAAGCACCTTCGCTACCGTGCGCCACCGCACCATCCGATCCAAGGGTTGCCTGTCGAACATGACTGCGCTTGCGATGGTCTTCAAACTGATCGATTATTCCCGCTGAAAGCCGCCGCTGCTCCCTAGCTCCCCGACGAACCGTCGATGCTTCTCCAACCATTCAGGTGAACGAGCTGCGATAGCTTGAACGCACACTTGAACGCATTCATCACAAATAGCAGCTGCTCCGTCAGGAGCGGTGACGATCGCAAGAACATGCTGCGCCTCCATTCTACAGAAAGAACAGATTACGTCCGAGGTCATAGTCGCTTCTCATTCCTGTGATGGGGACACTGAATAGTACTACCTGCAGGACCGAGTCGCGAGCTATCGCCGAATTTTGGTGACCGCCGGGGCCGGTCAGGCGGCGGCGGTTGTGGGCTGACGGTCGGTCGGCTTGGCGATGACCTCGATCCCGTCTTGAATGTCATGAGGGAGTCTCAATATAGACTATATCTACTCCCGATCTGTCAAGACACTCCGCCTTACACACGGCTTCTCTTGCTCAACCTTGAACCGGAAAATACTTCCGGCTAAACCCCGTTCGATGACATCTAATCGTGTAGGCACAGATCTCACTCCGTTGAGAGCGACAGTATATCCCTGTTCCTGTAACAGTACGGCCGACCATTTTTGGTAGGTCCATCGGGCGCGTTTGCGTCATCACCGGGGTTATTGAGCGTCAGACCGACTTTCTAAAACAGAATTGTCAATCCTTTCCGGCGTGCAACACCAAGAACTGGTTATGGCCATCGAGACGGCGCCAGCTTTTCTGCGCGCCCTTGGCTGAGACTTTCTTGTTCGAAGCCGCTCTCCGTTTCAGTCAGCTTCCGGAGCGTGAAAAGCGGGCCCGGATAGTTCTGTTGGCAGCGGATGGGGAGGGTCGTCCTGCCCCGACAGACGCGACAGCACCGCCGCCCAGCCCGCCAGCACCGTCAGGAACAACGTCGTGCCATGCTGCCGGCTCAGCCGCTTCAAGTCCCGCGTCAGATCCGCATCGATGACAACAGGAACACTGGCCCCCGGCAAACGACTGCTGGGCCGGCCGCGCACGGTCCGTCGGCAAGACAAGACGGGCCGTGCCTGACAGGGCGTTGCGCCAATACTTCGCCTGCTTCTGCAGCCGTTCCCCGACAGCCACTGCCGTTGCCAGGCGGCATAATCCGGATACTGGATCGCCAACGGCGGCAAAGGATCGTCCTGTCCAGCCTCGAACGCCCGGTAAAGCCGACTGAGTTCATGCACCAGCACGCCCA
>NZ_JASAUS010000488.1:0-1456 GCF_029953005.1 Bradyrhizobium sp. Mp27
CGCCCTCCCGACGCAACGACAAAACCGTAAAGCCCCGCGTTCAGCATAACCCGGCAGGAATCCACTTAAATCCAGCGGGGCGCTGTCCAAACAACCGGGGCCAGCTCTCAAGTGAGGGATCTGCACCCACTGCACGTAGCTTGGGGTTGGCAGGGGTATCGCCGCCATGCCGGTCAATTGCTTCACTGCCGAGTGGTTGAACCAGAATACCCCGAGATAGTGCCCAAGAATAACTGATAGCGCGGCGATCGCCCGAAGGGTGTTCGCAAATTCAATCTTCGGCGAGTTCATTTCAGGACGCTCCCCAGCGGGCGCGAAACCTACCACCACAACCCCACAGCGAGCAAGATGGACAAATTTAGCTAATGCCCCTCGTTCTGTGGGGAGAGTAGAAGTCGGACGTATCCGACTACGAAGCCCAGGCAACCCGCAACATCCTCAACGTGATTCCGCGTGGGGACGGTTACGGCCCGTTCCCGAGTTTGGCGGTTTATACACAGCCCCTCCCGGCGGCGTGCCGGGGTGCTTTCTACGCCCTGGAATCTGACGGAACTGTCATCACGTTCGCGGCGAGGGTTGACCGGCTGTATCAGCTCAACAATACCGATTTCACATGGAAGAACGTTAGCCTCCCCGCTGCTGCCTCCTCGATCTCAAATGCCAGCCCGGCTGTCATCACCTACACCAATACGTTCGCGGCTGGCGATCCTTTTGTATTCTCGGCCTCGGGCACGTTGCCAACTGGGTTGACTGCTAGCACAACCTATTACGTCATCGCCGCCAGTCTATCAGGTAGTGCGTTTCGGGTTTCGGCTACTCTGGGCGGCGCGGCGATCAATACGTCCAGCGCTGGTTCTGGCACTCATTCTGTTACCTCGATCTATTCGATCCTGACGGCTGCGGCTCAGTGGCAATGGGCTCAATTCGGGAATCTGGTATTCGCCACGCAAGCCAACGTGGTCTTGCAGGTCTTCAATCTTCAGACCGATAGCGCATTTGCTGTGTGTGGCGGGTCTCCTCCACAAGCGGCTCACATCAGTGTTCTCGGTCGGTTTCTCGCTCTCTCGGGGCTGCTCTCCAATCCGTTCCGCATTCAATGGTCTGGACTAAGCAATACGACCATCTATTTTGATGCTGCAGGGTGAGACTTCTATCGTCAACGCAACCTCGTCAGGTCAATCAGGCTGTACTTGCGGTTGACGAGACAGGTTCTGATTCTGCTACCTATATGCAGCTTAGGGCAGTTCTTGACACGCATCGGCTTGGCAAGACATTGAAATAGAACGAGAAAAATTAGCGTTGGAAAAATTACCTCTCTCCTTGTGGGAGAGGGTGGATCGCCGCGTAGCGGCGAGACGGGTGAGCGACTGTGTTCGCTGTCAAGCGGGTTGCCATGGTGTTTTCGTCCTGATCATGACGTTGAGGATGGTCAGCAGCTTGCGGGCGACGGCGATCA
>NZ_JASAUS010000489.1:0-1437 GCF_029953005.1 Bradyrhizobium sp. Mp27
GAAGCTCTTGCCCGGGAAACAAACTCAAACTAACAGTCCCTTGTCCTGCCTCGCGGGTGGAGGAATTTGACTGACCACACCCGGAGGAATTTGAAGTGACCCGCGGGGTCATGAGCCGCTGCGCAGCGCGCGAGTCTCTTCGGGGCTGGATCAAGACGTCGAGAACGAAGCCATTCTGGTCGACAGCGCGCCAGAGCCAATGTTGTTCGCCCGCGATCGAAATAACGACCTCGTCCAGATGCCATTTGTAACCGCGAGCGGAAGCGCGCTGGCGGATGCGATCGGAGAACGCCTTTGCCATGGTCGGTGTTGTAAATCTCCGGCGTGCCGTACGTCGCCGCGCCTCGTCCAGAGCCGCCACGCAGAACGAGACGTCCATCGTATTCGACAGCCGCCACGCCAGAACCGCACGGCTCGCTCAGTCGATGATGACGACGAGATAGAGAAAGCCGCGGCCGATGGGCAGATACGTGATGTCGGCCGCCCACACCTGGTTCGGCCGGTCGATCGTTCATGTTGCGCAGCAGATCGGGACAGAGATCTTGTGGCCCGGCGCCGGCTTTGTCGTGTTCGGCTTCGGTCCCAGCGCGGCGATGCCCATCTTGCGCATCAACTGTTGCACGCGCTTGCGATTGACCGCAAGCCCCTCAGCCTCAGCATCGCGGTCATTCGCCGCGAGCCCAGGAATGGCCAGGCGGTGATCAGCTCGTCGATCCGCTGCATCAGGGCAAGGTCGTTGAATTGGCCGGCTGTAGCGGCCGGTAGACGCTAGAACGGGCGATGCCGAGCAACATGCATTGCCGACGGATCGACAGCGCCTGGTCGACGCGCTCGAGCATTCCTCGACGGTCCGGCGTGCTCATCTTCCGGACCTCCGCGCTAAAAACTCGCGCTCGACCGTCAGTTTGTCCGATCTTGGCGTGCAGCTTCTCGATCTCGCGTTCGCGCGTTTCCTTCGCTCTCGCGCCCGACACCCACGTCAAAAGCCGGGCCGCCTGGTCCAGCAGCTGCTTCTTCCAAGCATAGATCTGGTTCGGTGAACCTCATAGCGCTGGGCCAGATCGGCAGCCGTCGCCTGCTCCCGCACCGCTTCCAGTGCGATCTTTGCCTTCAACACCGCGTCGATCTTCCGTCGCGTCTTCTTCGTCATCATGCCCTCCGTCGATCAAACGGAGCGGCCCTTTTCCAACCTGGCCTCTCGTCCCAAAACCGGGGTCCATTTCAGGGCACCATTCGCCGGGTCACGCGCAACGTCAAACGCCGGCGGGATGCCGGTATGACCTTGCGATGGGTCGCGGCCGGCATGATCGAGGCCAACAAGGGTTTCCGAGAGCTATGGCGGAATCTGGGTGATGACGGTGTGAGGAAGGCGGCGTATCGAGGCGGGTGACGAGCCTGCCAGAACCTCTCGAGGAGAGCGATACGCCATGACCGAGA
>NZ_JASAUS010000490.1:0-1434 GCF_029953005.1 Bradyrhizobium sp. Mp27
GGAGAGCCATACGGCTGATCCCGAAGAGAAGCACGGCCCCGCGAGCGGTACCGAACCCAAGGAGGCGCCCAATCAAGCCCTTGACTAAATCCGGCCGAATAGAGAAGAGCCAAATTTACAGGCCGATTGACACTTTGCTGTCCCGACGAATGGCCGAGCGCTCAATGCGTTTCGGTTCTATCTGACCGATCTCTGGAGGCGGACGCTTCGGCGGCGCAGTCAGCGGACCTGTCTGACCTGGGATCGCATAACGCAGATCACCGATGACTGGCTCCCCAAGGCTCGCATCCTTCATCCATGGCCGAAGCTGCGCTTCGCCGTCAAACACCCGAGGTAGGAGCCCGGTGCCTTAATTGGGCTCGCCGGGATCTGCGCGGGGGGCGCCCAGTGATGGGTGTCCCTACCGCGAACAGAATGCGTTTGCGCCACTGTTTTTCAAGGATTTGCTTTCGGCAATATGGGCACTGCTGAGACGGCGGCCGAAGGATGAGATCGACGATGGCGAAACGTACGGCGGGCATGGTTGGTTGAGGCGGAGGCCCGTTGATTCTCTTTTTTTTGCCCCGCGTATGCGAGGCGATGATGTTGCAGGAAGGCGTAGGCAATCATTGTCATCAGGGCGTGGCGATGAAGACCTTGCCATGATCGCCCTTCGAAGTGATCAAGTCCAAGCTCCTCCTTCAACTGCTGATGCGCCTGCTCACAAATCCACCGTGCCTTAATGGTCTCATCGACGCTGAGGACAATGGCTCGGTTCGGGTAAAGCCAGACAATATCGCGCACCTTATCGACGAATAGCGGATCGCTCGACAGTTTAAATGTCTGGCTGCGGTGCGGCTGCAGGCCGAACGCCGTCCACTTTCGGCCGATCGTGGTGTGAGAAAAGCCAGTTTCCGCAGCCATCGAGCGGATCGACCAGTGCGTCCGTCGCGCGGCGTCGTACGCAATGTCCGCTCGATTACCACAGCAACCTGATCGTCGTCGATGGTTCGAGGGCGCCCAGGACGGGCTTCGTCAAGCAGGCCATCACAGCAATCCTTCAAGAATCGGCGGCGCCACTTGCCAACGGTGTGTTCATGGATGCCAAGTTTGGCAGCCACCGACTTGCTTGGCAGACTATCTGCACACCGCAGGATCGCGCGGCAGCGCTCAGATAGCGATTCGGCAACGCGATGACGACGAGCCTCTCCAAGTACGCCCGCTCCTGCGGACTAAGCACCAGCGGCGCGATCGGCCGGCCTCGCACACCCGCATTCGCCACGAGCACTCTCCTCTGTAGAGATTCGAGCTATCAACTAATGTGACGAACTTGCGTTCCAGAGGACTAGGGTCCAGACTCAATTGAGCCAATATGCGACGAGAGCGGCGAGATGAACAGCGGCCAAAAAATTACGGGCGAGCTTGTCATATCGCGTGGCGATGCGCCGGAAGTCC
>NZ_JASAUS010000491.1:0-1422 GCF_029953005.1 Bradyrhizobium sp. Mp27
TGCTTGGATCTGGCTGACGGAGCCGACCTGAGCTTTTGCTGTAGCACGTCATAGACCGGATGCAGATGCAACTCGCTCGCCCGGATCACCCAGTTGCCCAGCGTCCCGCGGCTGATGCTGACGTCGGCGCGGCCTAGCGCGTCCGCCACACGGTACAGCGGCGTGCCGTCGACGTATTTGTTGGCGAGCACCAGCGCCAGCGTCGATGGCGTGGCGACGCTAAGCGCCGGAGCGATTGGCATCTTTGCAATACACGATCTTGGTCTTTTCCGGATGCAGCGGTAGTCCGCATTCCGCAAACCTAGCTTCCAGCGCCCTACACAAGCCACGCGCCTCCGCTTCGGCAATGGCCGATGGCATCATCAGCATATCGTTCAAATGGGACACCCCGATATTCTCGGCTCATCCACAAACCGAACGCATAATGAAGAAAGAGATTCGCCAACAGCGGGCTGATGACGGCCCCCTGCGCAGTTCCTCTTGTGCGCTTGACTAAGCTTTCATCCGGCATGCTCGCGGGCGCTTCCAGCCACCTTTGCATTTACCGTCAGGCCGAGATCTATGTGCGTCAGGGAATCCGGCTTGATCGGGCGACACTGGGCAACTGGTCCGGCCGCGCCTGCTTCCATCTTCAACCGATCGCGGACCACATGCGCCGCCGCCTGGCCATGGCGGATCGCCTGTTCATGGACGAAACCACGGCGCCGGTGCTCGATCCCGGGCGCGGCCAAACCAAGAAAGGCTACTTCTGGGCGGTTGTCTCCGATGACCGCGGCCACAGCGGCCCAAGTCCGCCGATCGTGCTGTTCCGATATGCCCCCGTCGCAGCGGTGCCTTCGGTGAGAAGTTCCTGGATGGCTTCAGCGGACGCTTCCTGCAATGCGATGCCTATGAGGGTTATGGACCTGACCGAAGTCGCTCGACGGCAAGGGCCATGGAGGCTCGTGCATTGCTGGAGTCACTGCGCCGACGCTTTTTCAAGTTGGCCCGCAATAGCAAATCGCCGATCGCCGAGGCCGCCGTTCGGCACATCGAACAGCTTTCCGCCATCGAAGCCATGGTGCGCGGCTCGTCGCCGGACATCCGGTTGGTCGCGCGCAAGGAGCACTCGCTGCTCATGGTAGCCGCGTTGGTTCGAGAAACAGCTGTCAATGATCTCCAGCGGTTCGACGTTCTCCTTCTTCAACTCCCGCAGCAGCCTGGATATGCGGTGCGGCTCCAGGCCGTGTTCAATCTCGTCAATGAGAGCCACCGACGCCTTTGCTCTGGCGTAATCCTGCAGCGCGGCGGTGAATAGGCGCGACGAACCGACGCGAGCTATGGCGGAATCTGGGTGATGACGGTGTGAGGAAGGCGGCGTATCGAGGCGGGTGACGAGCCTGCCAGAACCTCTCGAGGAGAGCGATACGCCATGACCGAGAC
>NZ_JASAUS010000492.1:0-1413 GCF_029953005.1 Bradyrhizobium sp. Mp27
CGCGCCCATTGCCTGTCGTTCAGCCAAAACAAACCAGCGCGCATTCTCTCGCCCCCGAATCAACACGTAGGCAAGAGAATCACGTGGCGCTATTTAGGTACAGACCCTAGTGCGCGCAAGCGCTCGTCAGCCCAGATGGCAATTGATGAGGGCGCGCCGCCTGTGTTCGATGGGACGGACCAGATGGTCGATCGCCGACGCCTAAGCTATGAAGAGCTGCCTGCCAGTTGTCCGCTAATGGCCCGCAACCCGACGCGTCCACACGATTATCAAGCGACGGCAGGCACTGCACTTTTCAATTCGGCTCGCTCCACGGCCAGCGGGCGGTGCTCGACGACATGGAATGGCTGGGCGACGAGCATATCGGGCGAATTACGCCCTCCTGTTACAGGAGTTGAAGAGGGACATTCCGGATCTGGCGGCCCGGACTCGTTCGTGGAGTTCGTGACAACCCATGTGCTGCGCTACACTATCCTTCCGCTTTCATTATTATTCCCGAGCAGGCAACCGCCCATAATGCCATTTGTTGCATTAGCAGCCCAGTTGTTCGCAAACAAATCATCGACATCCTTGCTCGGGAGCCCCCCACCGGGATTCGCCGCTTGTTGAACAAAGGCTTGCGCCAGCGAGTGCCGAAACGCAGAGATGCTTTCCGCATCCATGGGCGAGATCTCGCAGACCAAAGCTTTACTGTCGGCATCCATTAAGACCTGTGGACCAAAAGCAGTACCGCTCGGGTTTGACGCCATAATCAACGTGAAGCTAATTTTGACCCCGGCCGAGGTCGTAAAACTATGAGATGCCAAAGAAACTAGCCTCTGCATCAGCATCGAACCGACAGGCGCCTCCGCACGGAGAGCCGGACCATTCTGCCGGAACGATCTTGCAGGAGCGAACGACGCCACTCGAGGCCCTTTGTCTGCTCTCCTCTTTAGAACGTCTTCGTCGGGATAATTTGACGGCTCGTCACTGCTCAGCGTCATCGATCGATAGCGCAGACGCGAGGGCGCTGGAAGAATCACAGGAGCCAATACAGCGTTGCACGGTGCACCCGCATTAGCCCCATTGAAGCTGAACAGATCCGCACCCCGCTCAAAGAGCTCCCCTCGTATGGGCTGGTTGTCACTGAAAAGATGGAGGGCTTGGCATTCCGACTGAAAATTATCAACAAGTAGGATGGAAGAAACAATCAGAATCCCGGCACAATCACTCCGATAGCCGGAGCGTTTTGCCATGGCTCCGCGGTTGCTCACCACCAGCAAAAGCAAGGCCGCAAGCACGCTCACGAAGTACAAAAACACCAGCCTAGTACCCGGAATCAGAGCTGAGTGATACGGCGGCCTTTGAAACGGCGTTGACGGACCTTTTTCTTGGTCCAGACGAAGGGCTCGGCTCTGTCGTTGTATGCGTTGA
>NZ_JASAUS010000493.1:0-1411 GCF_029953005.1 Bradyrhizobium sp. Mp27
AAACGTCCTGCCTGACCGGCTACTGCTGTTCAGCGGCGCTGACGGCGATCATCAGGTGGGGGAGTTTCAAGTGACCATACCCGGGGGATTTTGACCGACCCACGGGGCCTCTGTGAGAAGTTTGCGAAGCTGTCCGATGCCGGCAGGATCCAGAGTCTGTCCTGTGTATGCATCAGTGGAGCCGCTAGCGCCTCAAAACTTGACTTAACATCTGCATAGGCAGCCTCTTTCAAGGCGGCATCCATGGGGGCGATCTCGTTGTATGCGGTCAAAGCCTTGGCGTGATCCTGGTACAGCGGCATTTGAGCCTCGTTGGTCCAGCCAAGGCCGAGATGGTGGAAATGATTAGCGGGAACAGTAACTCGGCTTTTATCGAGCTCTCGAACAAAATCCGCCGACCAGTCGTGGATGGTATACGATTCAATCTTGTCCATCATCGAGCGCCAGCGGGTGACACGCTCCTCAAGCGGCATGTGGGTCGCCTTCGAAAAAGCGGCTGCGATCTCTTCGGGGTGGTTCGGATCCACCAGCAGCGCCTCGTCTTCGTTGAAATCCTCAGCCGCGCCGGCAAACTTGGATAGGATCAGCACGCCGGGATCCTCCGGGTCTTGTGTGGCAACATATTCTTTCGCCACAAGATTCATGCCGTCGCGCAGCGGCGTCACGACGCCAACATGGGCTGCGCGGTAAAGCCGCGCGAGCGCAGCCTGGCTGAACGAGTCATTCTTGTAGTGGATCGGCTGCCACTTCTCGGTGCCATGTTCGTTATTGACACGGTTGATCTCGGTCTCCACGTCGTCTTTATATTTCTGGTATTGTTCGACGTCAGCGCGTGAAGAGGGCGTGATCTGCAACAGCGAGATACTGCGCGGCGGCTCGGCCGCTAAAACCTGATTGAAGGCTTCGACCCGTTTGTCGATACCCTTCGTGTAGTCGAGCCGGTCGACGCCGATCGCAAACTTCGCGCCCTCGAAGTTTTGCAATAATGACGAGACTTTTTCATGCTCTGCGGGAGAAAGGTCTGCCGCAAGATACTCTGCGAACTGCTTGGGATCGATACCGATTGGGAACTTTTGAAGTCGCGTCTGGCCGCGTTCCGTTGTCACGACGCCATTCTTGCTCTCCAGTTCAAAATGGGTTTGCAGACAGGCCGCGAAATTGTTCAAATCCCGGTTCGTCTGGAAGCCGAGCAGGTCGTATTTAAGCATCGACGTCATCTGTTCGCGATGATTGGGCACACGCTCTATCATGTCGGGCGAGGGCCAGGGCGTGTGAAGGAAGAAGCCGGTTGGCCGCTCAATGCCTAGCCCGTCTTATTCGTAAGAGTGCGCCTGAGGGGTAAAGCGCTGATGCGGCGTAGGATTCGGTTGCGAAGCCAACCCCATCACCTCCAACCGCGAACGCCACGCCC
>NZ_JASAUS010000494.1:0-1402 GCF_029953005.1 Bradyrhizobium sp. Mp27
GCGTTCGCGGTTGAGGTGATGGGGTTGGCTTCACAACCGAATCCTACGCCGCATCAGCGCTTTACACCACGCTCGCCAGCCTCTCAGGCGCCCTCTCGCGAATAAGACGGGTTAGAAACTACAACCACAAGGGAGAAAGCCATGTCATCTGATAACGCACCAGAGCCAGCGCAAGGATCAAAGCCCATCGACATGAAATCTCTCGCGGAACGGCTGGCTGTCCTCGAGCACACCGTCAGGGGAATGCAGGATCAGATAACTGAGATCAGACGGGTAATGGACGAACAGAACGATCCTGGTCGGGTCGGTAAGCGCAGCCTGTTCGACAAGTAAGCAGATGGTCGTGACTAAGCAAGTGAGCGACAACGGCACACCCCCTCCAACTCGCCGGTGAGACGCCGGGGGCAGTGATGCTCCTATGCCCTAGCAGCCAGTCGCTCAGCTACTTGAGTAATCCTACTTCAACCCATCCATGTTCCTGGCGGGTGCCGCTCGTAGCGCGCTCTCCTTGCCAAAAGCGCGCAGCGTGCTCAGCGACAAGGTGCGGATGCGTGAAGAAAACTTGACGGGTTCTATGATTTCGGCCGCCTAAATATCCAATCCGTAGTGCTGCATGATGAGCTTGGTGGCCGCTTTCTTGGCGAGTTCCACCGCAGCCTTGCCGCCTTCCTTGCCAAGATACGTTCCGATGTTGGTAAGCCACCCCTTGGTCTTCTGTCCAATCGAAGTCTCGCCATCCTTCTTGTCGGCCTTGAGGTCTTCGAGGAGGTGAGCCACCCCCTCGTCTGAAATGCCCATGATCTTCATCGCTCCAGCGAGCGCTTTCACGTCGCCAGCTACGATGGTGGTGTGGGCGGCTTGATTGATCTGCTCCGCATTGGCGGCGATGAATACGTTTCCGCCATAGATATTGTTAATGACGGCCTTCTCGACCTTCTCGGCCGGCAGGCTGGCCACGGTTTCCTGGTCGTCCTTCAACTGGTCCTTGATGTCCAGCGCAAAGCGTAGAACCCGATTCCTGACGGTTTCGACTAAGCCGACGAGGCACGACCCAGGTATCTCCTGCCACGCTCGGTTAAGCGCGAAGCCCCTATAGAATTTCGACTGGTACTTGGCAGTAAGCTCGGGTGGCCAAGGAACGGATGCGTCTGAGGACTTGTCCGGTCTCGTCTCATAGGAGGAGACTGGCTGGCCGAGCCTAACTTTGCTGACGATTTCGCGGTCCCTTTCTTCAAGTACGTGCAGCGAAAGAGGCTGATCGTTGATCTGCGCACCGCCGCCGCCTAAGAGAAAACGTAAGCGCTCCTTTCTACGCACCTATGCAGTTGAGCGCGGGGATGGGATGAGGTGTCCACCATGAACGAGGTGGACACCATCGATGATCACTCCAGAAGAACTTTTG
>NZ_JASAUS010000495.1:0-1398 GCF_029953005.1 Bradyrhizobium sp. Mp27
CATATGTGGAACGGCCCGCGAGGCAAGAGCTTTTTTCAGTCGATTTCACACATTGGGACGGTGCGGTCATATGTCCGGCCTTTGCGCGCGGCACAATATGGCCGCTGGCCTCGATGAGATCCGCGGAACGAGGAGCCAAATCAAGTTTACGCGCTTGAGCGCATTGGGGGCAGTAGCTTCACTCGTTTCGGGATTTCGTCCCAAGGGTTCATCGCCTGTTGTTGCACCTTGCCCTCTGCCGGCCTGCGCCGGTCAGATCGTTTTGGCGGTCACTGCGTCACCGCGGTAACCGCCAATGGGTCGGGACGCCGATAAATTCCGCCCTTGTTCAGGAGCGCCCAGATGATCCGCGCCGTCTTATTGGCCTGCGCGACGGCGGCAACCTTGAAGGGCCGTCTGGCGAGAAGGGCCTTCAGCCACGGCCGCGCCCGAGCGTCGTTTCGGACGACGCGCAAGACGGCCGTTGCCCCGACAACGAGGAGAGAGCGGAGTTCCGGATTTCCCATCTTCGATATTCGTCCCAGCCGCTCTTTGCCTCCGCTTGAATGAGACCGCGGCGTCAATCCCAGCCAGGCGGCAAAGTGGCGAGCCGACTTGAACCCGCCGGGATCCGGCACAAGCGCCTTGATGGTCGCCGCCGTAATGGCGCCGACGCCAGGGATTGTGGTCAACCGACGCATGTCCTCGTCGCGCTTGGCCTCCACGACGATTGCGCGCTCGAGCCTCTCGATCTGGTCGGCTGAAGCTTCAATCTCGTCGGCAATAGCCATCAGCGCGAAGCGCGCTGCTGCGGGCAGGCGAGCATCTGTCTCATCCCGTATGATTGCGACCAGCGCCTCAACCTTTGCCAGGCCGACGGTGGCGATGATCCCCAATTCTGCCAGATGCGCGCGCAACGCGTTGACCGCCTGCGTTCGCTGCCGCACTAGAAGAGCGCGGGTCTTCAGCACCATCGCGGCAGCCTGTTGCTCAGCCGTCTTAATCGGCACGAAGCGCATGGTCTTTCGGGTCACCGCTTCGCTGATGGCCTCCGCGTCCGCCGCATCCGTCTTACCACGCTTGACGAAGGGTTTGACATAAGCCGGCGGAATGAGCCGGACCTCATGACCGAGAGCTGCGATCTCGCGTGCCCAATAGTGGGCGCTACCGCATGCTTCCATTCCCACCAGGCATGGTGGCAGCTTCTCAAAGAAACGCAGAACTTCGCTGCGCCGTAGCTTCCGGTTGAACACGGGTGAGCCCTCGGCATCCGCCCCGTGAACCTGGAAAACGTGCTTGGCCAAATCGAGCCCGATGGTGATAACCTGTTTCACGGAACGGTCCCTCCTTTGTGGCGTTCGAACAACGACCACGTTCTAGCACTTTGATGCTGTTGGAGCGGGCCGTTCCACCACATCA
>NZ_JASAUS010000496.1:0-1381 GCF_029953005.1 Bradyrhizobium sp. Mp27
CAGGTCGAGCGGCAGCCGCTCGCGCTCCTCCGGCGACATCCGGTCGTAGCTGCCATCCTGTTTCAGCTTCTCCATCGCCATCAGCGTGATCAGCATGCCCGCGACGATGGTGCGATGGTCTTGGTGGAGCTTGCTCAGCTTCGGCTGCTGGTCGTACTCGTCGAGCAGCTCGCGGCCGACGAGCTGCATAGCTTCGGGGTCGTTCGCCGTCGCCGCCTTGGCGAAGGCGTCGCGCAGGGTCTCGATGCGCTGGTTTTTCCTGATCATTGCTTGCTCATATCGGCGGTGAAGTTTGGCTTTTACTGTTTGGTCTCCCAGCCGAGCAGCGTGCCTGGCGTGATCTGCAGGACCTTGCAGATGTCGGTCAGCTCATCGACTCAAATCACCTCGCTCGCCGTCTCCCAAGCGATGACCTCGGCCTCGGTGGTGTCGAGGCGGCTCGCCAGCTCGGCGCGGCTGAGCCCGCGCGCGATCCTGAGCGCCTGCAGGCGATGCCCGACCTCGCGCTCGACATCGGTGATGGGTTCAACAGGCTCGTGTGGTCGTCTCATGTCACCTCGTACTCTTGGCGTTCCAGCGGCTTCGTCGGGTCCCCAGGAAGAACGGGCTACCAGTAGACGCCGGTTTTGCGAATTTTGAAATGTCCGCGCATTGCCTTGCTACAATTTGTAAAGACCCGTGGTTCCCGCTATGGCATTTTGATCCGGCCAAGGGTCAGGGGCCAACATGCTTAGCGCACGCGCGTACCGAAAGTGGGCTAAGGCTTACCGCGCACAGGCGGCGGCTCCTGGGCTGGCGCCCAACAAAGCCACCCTGCTGAAAAACATCTCGCGAAGCCTCAGCGCGCTCGCTAGCCAGCTCGAAATGCTTGCCGTGTACGACGACGAGGTCTCGCGACCGTCCTCGCCGCCATCGCGCAGGCCTCGGTCACGATCGGGCCGACCGTTGCTCCGACCAGCATCCCGAGCATGAAATGCTTCATCGGGCTTCTGCTTCAGGGGGCCGTCCGAGCCGCTTTCGCCGGGGATCACGCAGAGCATCTCGTCTTCAGAGAATTCGACATTCCGGTACTTCTTGCTTCCCGCGCGACCGACGCCTGAGGTCGTCTTCGTCGGCCTTTGCCGCCATTGCACAGGCCCCGACCACGATCGCGCCGATTGTTCCTCCGATCATGCAGCCGACCAGCATCCCAAGCATGAACTGCATCGGCGCCCTCCTTCACGTGCCCGTCCGAGCCGCCGACTTGGTCGCGATAACCTTCTAAACAAACCGCTCCATTGCCTCGATCGCTTGAGGGGGCGGAACGTCATGGTGCTTTAGGTGCATCAGCCAGCTCTCGCAGAGAGCATTCTTCTGAAACCAATCGGCAATGAGGCGGCGT
>NZ_JASAUS010000497.1:0-1380 GCF_029953005.1 Bradyrhizobium sp. Mp27
ATCTGGCTCTCGATGCGCGCTGGGCACGGCAGGGTCTTCCCGGCGGCGATGCGTCCCGGTCGAGGTCGGCCGAAGGCGAGGGGAGTCGAGCAGCCGCCGTTGATCGACCCGCAACTGGCGGGCTTCCTCACCCAGGCGCATCCGACGTTCCTGAAGATCAGGCTGTTGCTCAGTCGCGATCCCGGCGGGGCATGGAATGAGAACCAGGCGGTCAAGGCCGAGATCAACTTCGCCATCGCGGTCGAGGCGACGAACCTGATGGCGCTCTGCCGGACGTTCGCCAAGGAACACCCCTCCATCCCCATTGCGGCGCTCCGTGACGCGCTATGGCTCGATAGGCCGCACACGATGCCCGTCGTCGCGCAGACGCAGCCCGACCTTGCCATGGCTGGCTCAGAGCAGTTCGTCGTGCAGCCCGTGGCGAAGACCCGGCTCTCGAAGAACCTGACCGACGAAGAGCGCATGATGTCCTACATCGACGCCGCTGGCGCATCAGGCATTGCCGTCTATGAGATCGTGAACAAGGGCAAGATCGCTCGCGACCGCGTCACGCAGATCGGCGAGATGTTCGAGAACATGGGCGCGATCCACTCGGCAGTGGTCCGCATGTCGGATCGCGGACGCACGGGAACGCGGTACTTTATGCGCAAGTACGGCGAGCCGGTGATCGGCGAGGGTGGCCGGCTACTTTATTGTCGCGACTTAGCGATCTGATAGGCACATAGGCTGATCGGCCGCGCGAGCCGCGTTGGCTGCAAGCACCGCAAGCGCTTGCGACCGCAGGGATGTGATGTGCCGATCAAAGCTCGACGAGCGAAGGTTTGGAGTGTTGATTGTCAATGCCCATTCGGACCCATAGTACAAGTTAGCGGCACGTGACTCGGCGCCTTGTCGGAAGCGCTGTCCCTACCACGCGCCGCTAACTTCACCACGGTCAGCCTCAAGCAGCGGAAGAAGCTGACCGGGGGGGGGGGATCATTCGGCGAGCGCCCTAGCACTGACGGCAGACGACGTCCTACCGCGCCCACGCTGCCGGGGAAGTTAGCGGCAACGTGAGTCTGAACGCTCACCGCTGGAGGACGGAAAGCGCTGTCCCTATCACGTGCCGCTAACTTCAGTAGTCAGCCTCGCAACAACAGGCCAACCACCCGGCCTTCCCGTGAGGGTGGTCACACCACAGGATAAAGTGGATTTTACCGGGAGAGGGGGCGTGGAGAACCTGCCAGGATTAGTAGGCTGTGTGGTGTTTCAGGAGGTTGTCCATCTGGTCTGAGAGCTGGCCCCGCAAATTCGGACAGTAGCTTGAGTGGATTTTCTGCCTGACAGCGGCGAGGATTCTTGCTGCGAATCAGGAGCGAAGATGACGAAGAAGAGCCGCCG
>NZ_JASAUS010000498.1:0-1376 GCF_029953005.1 Bradyrhizobium sp. Mp27
GTCGTCAGGCGGTGAAAAGCCGAAGGCAATCCTGTGCGCCTCGTCAGAGCAGATGTGCGGCCACATCAATCGGACTAGAAAAACGCACTCTCACGAATAGGACGGGCTAATCTCCCGTCGGCCGCGTACCGTAAGACTGGCGCGGGATCTGGCCGGTGATTTCCACGCCCCCTTGTCTGAGATGCGCCAACACTGCTCGACCTTCGCACGCTGCGTTTTTTTTGCTTGTCAGCCTCAAGACGGTCGACCTAGGCTATGCTCATTGTTCAACCGGGAGGCGGACGTGGCGACAGGTATTGTGAAGTGGTTTAACGCAACCAAGGGATTCGGTTTTATCCAGCCCGATGACGGCGGACAGGATGTTTTCGTGCATATTAGCGCGGTGGAGCGCGCCGGCTTATCGGGCTTGCCTGAGAGGCAGAAGGTCTCTTACGAAATCCAAGTTGATCGCAAGCGTGGCAAGAGCAGCGCGGAAAATCTTCGCGTCTAACGGCCGCCGCGACCATACCGCTATCACTGCACCTTTGGTCCGAGGTCTCTCAGGAGCGCGTGGAGAAAGTCACTGGCATGGTCGCGCCTTGCCATCTCTGATTTGACGGGCGCGCGGCTCTATTAAGCGGCCAACGGTTTTCGGAGCCGAGCAGCTCAACTCTGTCCGACCACTGCAGCAGCAAACTATCGGGAATGTCTTCCGCGGATCCGAATAGCTTTAGAAGGCAATGCTCGCCCTTGGGTTTATGGTCATGATGAGCCTTCGCCGCATAGAAAGCGAACAACCCGCGAAAGGCATCACGGGAAACGGCAGGTTTTCCCATCATAATGTCCTTGATTCTCAATGAGAGCAAGTCCGAATCGATCGTGCGGGAAAAACTAGCAAAACAATCCAATCTCGCACTGCACCCCATATAGAGTATAGGCCCGGCTTTCGGGAGTTCATTACGCTGATCAAGAGTGCGCTTAGATCGAACGCCGCAGGGTTTGCACCCTAGGGGCCGGTGAAAGTTGAAAAAAATGGTACAAGCTCCGGTGCCGAGGAGGATGGGGAGGTGGCTTACCGCTGCTCAGCAAGATCTGACAAATTTCGGGAAAAAGATGCAATTCTTACCCAGATGCTGCGCCTGATTGAAGCCTTCTCGAAAATTTCAGGCCAGGACGCGGCGCGCCGGGTGCGTAGCATCTGGACGACAGTATAGACTACAGAGTGGGCGGACAGGCCGATCCTTGGCCAGCGCCATCGTTCAAGCCAGTGTCTCTAGCGCCCGGCGCAAGAGCTATGGCGGAATCTGGGTGATGACGGTGTGAGGAAGGCGGCGTATCGAGGCGGGTGACGAGCCTGCCAGAACCTCTCGAGGAGAGCGATACGCCATGACCGAGAC
>NZ_JASAUS010000499.1:0-1372 GCF_029953005.1 Bradyrhizobium sp. Mp27
TACCGGTCGTCAGGCGGCGAAAAGCCGAAGGCAATCCTATGCGCCTCGTCAGACAAGATGTGCGGCCGCATCAATCGGGCCCAAAAGCCGCACTCTCACGAATAGGACGGGTTAGCACGATGAACATTCGCTCGTTCACGAGGGCCCTCGCCGGACAAGAATAGACTTGGGGCGAGACGCCTACTGTATACAAGTGAACAGATGGAACAGGCGGTGGTGAGCATGCTCACTTCGGTGCGCTGGGGCTTATCTCGGCGCGCTCGCGGCCCCGGCGTCTCGGCATCTGTCCCAGCCTCCCGGACGCTTGGGGCCGTCGCGCGGTGATCATGTACGTGCCGCGAAAACGGCGCTACAAAATGCGCGAGGTTGTCGGCGGCGGGGACGCACGATGCGCGACTTGCTCAGCCCACGCGAGAAACGGTTCTTGAGGCGCTTGGCTGCCGGGAAGACTGACGCGCAGATCGCGGTCAAGCTCGGCGGAACCGTGGAGCAAGTCGCAAAGCAGAGATCCGGTTGCTTGCGCGATTGCAGATCAATTCGCCCGACGAGATCGCTGATGCAGCCAAGCGATTGGCGAACTGGCCCCGCTATCGAGGCATCACGTAGAAATTGCGCCCGCGAAACCACGCGCACGGTTGACGGAACCCGCCCCCTTGGTCAAAATGATGCTGCTCGTGGGCCTCCATGCCCATCAGCGCTCCAAGTAACGCAACGTCGACTACCCAGGGCCCCGCTTAGCGGGGCCTTTTTTTTCGTTCTGCGGTCGCTCGCTAGGAACGTCCCTGCGGTGCAACGCTTTTCCCAAGCCCCACACAAGAGGCATTCGACCGTCAACTTGCCCCAACGCGTCCGGTGACACGGCGCTGGGGCGCTCCTCTTTAGGACACCTGCAATCTCCTGTGTTGCGCCCTCCTCGCAGATCGGGAATAACCGGCAATGCGCGCTGATTCGGCTGCGCCGAACGGCCTCAGCATCCGGTTCCAGCCCCGGCGATGCGCGAGGCCGTTTCGTTGTGTGGCCGCAGAGCCTCAAAAAGCAAAAACGACGCCCTCAGACGGCCTACTCTTTGTCCTCGGTCCAACTGCGCTCGCCGCACTGGCATTCGAACATGCGGACAGTGAGGCCGTGCACCGGGTCCATCATCGTGCGCGCTAGTCGCGGCTGCGCGCCGCAGCGGCAACGCCTGTCTTCCCGGGTCTCCGGTCCTGAAAATTTGTCGCTGCTGAAGAAGTTCATGATCTCACCCTGCCGAGGCGAGTCACTAACCCGTCCTATTCGTGAGAGTGCGGCTTTTGGGCCCGATTGATGCGGCCGCACATCTTGTCTGACGAGGCGCACAGGATTGCCTTCGGCTTTTCGCCGCCTGACGACC
>NZ_JASAUS010000500.1:0-1367 GCF_029953005.1 Bradyrhizobium sp. Mp27
CACGCCTCAAGCACCTTGCGATCTTTCCTCGAAAGGTGGACTTCTCTTGCTTCGGGTATCATCCCGACCTTGAATCACGACTCACGTTCCAAGAAAAGTGGGTACTAGTGCGCTTCGACAACAACAAATACTCGGTCGCAGCCAGCGCGGTCGGGCGCCCGGTCGAGGTCCAGGCCTATGCCGACCGCATCGTGATCCGCCAGGATGGGCGCATCGTTGCAGAGCATCCGCGATCCTTCGGACGCGTCGAGACGACCTACAATCCCTGGCACTATGTGCCGGTGCTCGCTCGCAAACCCGGCGCCTTGCGCAATGGCGCTCCCTTCAAGGACTGGGTGCTGCCGGCAGCGATCGAGCGGATCCGGCGCAGGCTCGCAAGCACCGACGATGGCAATCGGCAGATGGTCGACATCCTCAACGCCGTGCTGACCGATGGTCTGCCGGCGGTGGAAGCCGCTTGCGCCGAAGCGCTCGGCCACGGCGTCCACTCCGCCGATGTCGTGCTCAACATCCTGGCCCGGCAACGCGAACCCGCTCCACCGGCCAACATCATGACGCCGGCGGCGCTAACGCTCCGCCATGCGCCGATCGCCGATTGTGCCCGTTACGACAACCTCCGGAGGACCAACTGATGGAACGAACCCAACTCTTCGACCTCATGGGCGTGCTCAAGCTCTACGGCATGAAGGCCGCCTTCGACGAGATCATGGCAACTGCCATCAAGCGACAGCATGAACCTCAGCGCATCGTCGGCGACCTGCTCAACGCCGAGATCAACGAGAAGCAGGCCCGGTCGATCAAGTACCAGCTCACCATCGCGAAACTGCCGCTCGCCAAGGATATCGCCGACTTCCAGTTCGATGGAACGCCGATCAACCAGACGCTCGTCAATGATCTCGCCGGCGGTGGCTTCATCGCCCAGCAACGCAACGTCGTGCTGGTCGACGGTACCGGAACCGGCAAGACCCATCTTGCCATCGCCATCGCGAGAAGCTGCATCCGCGGCGGCGCCCGGGGACGATTTTACAACGTCGTCGACCTCGTCAACCGCCTCGACGCCGAGACCCGTAGCGGACGTCAAGGCCGGCTCGCCGAGCACCTGACCCGAATGGACTTCATCGTCCTGGACGAACTCGGCTATCTGCCTTTTGCCCAGTCTGGTGGCCAGCTTCTGTTCCATCTCGTCAGCCGGCTCTATGAGCGCGCTTCCGTGATCGTCACGACTAACCTTGCCTTCGGCGAATGGCCGAGCGTGTTCGGCGAGCCGATGACTTCATGATGCCTCCTTCTTCGAACGCTTGGTGCGTCGTACCCGGTTGCGAAGCTGACTCATTTGTTCGTCTGAGAGCTCGATCTGCCAAGGCTGG
>NZ_JASAUS010000501.1:0-1352 GCF_029953005.1 Bradyrhizobium sp. Mp27
CCGTCTGATGCTTGTGGCTGTTCGAAAACAGACCACGTTTATCATCAACCTGAAGCGCAGCACCCTGCTAACGCGGGGCTCAGCAACAGGCCGAATACCCCATCTGACTCATATGTGGAACGGCCCGGGCTGCAAGATCTTTCTCCGGTTGAACGAGGGATGACGGTGCGGTCATATGTTCGGCCTGTAAGCACGGCACCTGGCCGCGATGATATCCGCGGAAGCAATCGCCCAATCAATTTCTCGCGCTCGAAGCGCAGTGAGTCAGGCGGTCTGATTACTGCCGGGAATGGCGTCATTCGGGGTTCATCCAGATTTACACCTTGCCTCCTCGGCAGTCCTTTTCTTCTGCCGGAGAGCTCTTCAGATTAGGATTTTAGCATTGCGGTTGGCGCCTGATAAATGCCGCCCCGGACCAGCAAAGCCCAGATGGTGCGCGCAATCTTGTTGGCAAGCGCCACCGATACGACCTTGACCGGCCGTCTTTGGAGCATGGTCCGAATCCAGACCGGGACTTTCAAGCCTCGTTTGGCAAGCTTGATGATCGAGGTCGCACCAACGATCAAAAGCGTCCGTAGTTGCCGATTTCCGCGCTTCGATATCGCGCCGAGCCGATCTTTTCCGCCGCTTGATTGCGCCCTCGGCGTCAGCCCCGTCCAGGCCGCGAAGTCTCGCGCAGTCGCAAAGGCGCGTGCGTCCAGGACGGATGTCCGAACGGTGGCCGCGATGAGAGGACCGACGCCTGGGATGCTCATAAGTCGTCTAGCATGAGGATCCTGTCTTACGGCCGCTAAAATCTCCCGGTCGAGCTTTTCTATGCGGGTTGTCAGCAACTCGATCTGCTCAGCGAACTGGATCAGGGCAAACCGGGCGGCGCTGGGAATCCTACTGTCTTTCTCATCCCGGAGAAGCACCAAGAGTTTTGCGATGCTTGTCATGCCGGTCCCGGCGATAATACCCAATTCAGCCATATGTCCGCGCAAGGCATTTGCCGTCTGACTGCGCTGTCTCATTAGCATCTCTCGCGTTCGCAAAACCATGCCGGCTGCTTGTTGTTCGGCAGTCTTCACCGGAACGAACCGCATCGTCGGGCGGGTGATCGCCTCGCAGATGGCCTCTGCATCCGCCGCGTCGGTCTTATTGCGTTTGAGTAGAGTCGAGGAGAGGCGCGGTGATGCGCTTGTTGCGCGTTCCGTTTCCTCTCCCCGCTCATCAAACCGGACGTGCGGTTTTCCCGCATTCGGCTTTCCGACAGGTTTCGTCACAAGGCGCACGTCGGCGACACTTTGCGCACGCGGTTCAGCACAAGTACGCCAGGGTTCCCATAGATCTGATCAGAGAACCGTCTGACG
>NZ_JASAUS010000502.1:0-1346 GCF_029953005.1 Bradyrhizobium sp. Mp27
CCGCAACCCCGACCAGCTCCGACGACCCGAGCGCTACCAGCAGAGCACGCCGATCAAAGGGGTCCCTTTTGGAGGCCGATAGGGGGTCCCAGTCAAACGCCGATTGACAAAGCTCGGCTTGGTCGGACAGAGCGCGCTAAGATGAAAGTCCTACCGCAGAAAGAAGCGGCCAGTGTGGGTGTTCGCTAAGACTCCAGACAACGGACTTAACGTGGCCCGCTTTCACCAGATGACCAATCGCGAATTAGATGGGTTCGCAGTCAAATACACCAGTCGTCAGGTTGGGCCGAGCGCGGGTAAACTCCACATACGCGCCTAGCTCTCTTAGAGCTTCAACATCAGTCCTAATCCAATCAGCATTGTACGCGTACCCAAAGGTCACGGATCGAATCATGGCCGGAGGAACGTTCCAAAGACAAACGGGCGGCGACCCAGGCGCCTCAAAATCACACTCAGCCAGCTTTCGGAACATCCGCCATTCGCGCTCGTGCTGATAATCCGTATTTTTTATGAGAAAAAGGTAATAGGGGTTTCGCCAAAAATTATCTAGGTGGTCATCCGAATAGCGGACCCGCCTGATCACTCTTCCGACTGAATTCCCATCATTGTAGAAAAACGGATGGTTCACATCGAAGCCGACGACAAATCCGCTCCCCGAATCGGCGTAATAACTCCACATTGAGCGACTTAGAGGATCTTCAGTAAGACAGAGGACACCCACCTTGGAAATTACGTTATCCAAGACCTCATCAAAGCGAGCCTCAAATAGCTCCATTGCGCCATCCACGAGAGGATCAACAGATGCCTCAAATTCCGCCGCCATCCTTCCCTGGTGCTCTTTGCTCTCCAACAAGATCCTTGCGGCTGCTAGCTGCTCATCTGAGAGTATAACGCCGTGCGCTCGCGCCTCTTCAGCTAGATGGGCGAGTATCAACTCAGACTCGTTTACGATCTTTGAAAGCTTGACCCGCAAGGACTCCTTCAGCCGCACTCTTAGGTGAGCAGTGTTGGCTGACTCCCAACGCCGGCTAAACTCGAATGGATCATTCAAAACAGACCGCTGAGAAAAACGAAGTTGTGGCCGAGAGAAAAACGATCGCCGCGCAGCAGAAAAGTACTTGTAAATGAGTCTTTGGGGGTAGACCTCACTCTCGATACTCCCAATGTCGGTACCGATAAGCAGGCTGGCGTCGAGTGTTTCAGGCATCCCCTCAAGATACTTGTCGAGAACGCCCACCTAGCCCGTCCTATTCGTGAGAGTGCGGCTTTTGGGCCCGATTGATGCGGCCGCACATCTTGTCTGACGAGGCGCACAGGATTGCCTTCGGCTTTTCGCCGCCTGACGA
>NZ_JASAUS010000503.1:0-1343 GCF_029953005.1 Bradyrhizobium sp. Mp27
TCGCGGTTGAGGTGATGGGGTTGGCTTCACAACCGAATCCTACGCAGCATCAGCGCTTTACACCACGCTCGCCAGCCTCTCAGGCGCCCTCTCGCGAATAAGACGGGCTAGTCTTTGGACCTTCGCCGGCACGACGAGCTTTCACGACCGCATCGATGATCGGAATGAAAAAACAAAGCGATTTGCCTGAACCGGTTCCCGTTGTAACGATAAAGCTCTCGTCACGCTGGGCCTTGGCAATGGCCCGCCCCTGATGCCGGTGGAGATGTATGGGTTCGCGATGCTCGCCCATCGCAAATACGCGGCGAAGCTCGGAATCCAAAATCTGATCCGAAACCAATCGATCAATACTCGCGCCCTCTTCGTAGCGAGGGTTGATAGTGATCAAAGGAGGCGGCCAGAAACGATGCTGGTCGTACGCCCAGTCGATCTGTTTTCGGATCTCAGGAGCTTGAATAATGGAGAAAGACCGGGCGAATTTGGCATATCGGTCAAGCAGAGATCGATCGAGTTCGAAGATATCCAAGACGGGCCCCAGTGCGAATGCGCTCAAATGTGGAGGGAAGTCTTCCGCATGGTAGCGGACGTCGGACTGATGCTAAATCTAAGATTGGCTCTTGTTCATTGTGACCACACCTGCGTGTACTATCAAGACGTATTGGGGAGGGCAGGGGGCTCTCGCGCCTCACCGTGGCCGACTAAAGTTCAATGTCGACGACCACGCAAATAACGGGAAGGCTTTGTACTTGTTAAGGTCAATTCAGGCGACTGATTGTGCTATGACTGACATTGTACGAACGCGCTATGTCCGTCAGCACTTCTCCCGCCTCGCGGCGAGCAATGGCCTCTCGCCTCTGGTGGCTCGTCAGTTTCGGCTTACGTCCCAGGATAACCCCTCTTGCCTTTGCGCGCTCCCGTCCCTCGCCAGTGCGAGTCCGGATAAGTTCCCGTTCGAACTCAGCAAGCCCGCCCAATACCGTGAGCATAAGGCGGCCATGAGGTGTCGTCGTGTCCGCCCAGGTATCCCTCAAGGATTTAAAACCAGCACCTTTTTCAGCAATCGTCCCGAGGATGTTAAGAAGATCGCGCGTGGACCTCGCCAATCGATCGAGTCGGGTGACTACCAACACGTCCCCCTTTGCCAGGCCCCCCATTAGGCGCATCAGCTGCTTGCGGTCGGAACGAGCGCCGCTGATCTTCTCTTGAAATATCTTGTCGCACTTCGCGGTTTTTAGCCCGTCTTATTCGTAAGAGTGCGCCTCAGGGGTAAAGCGCTGATGCGGCGTAGGATTCGGTTGCGAAGCCAACCCCATCACCTCCAACCGCGAACGCCACGCCCGCCA
>NZ_JASAUS010000504.1:0-1330 GCF_029953005.1 Bradyrhizobium sp. Mp27
GGTCGTCAGGCGGTGAAAAGCCGAAGGCAATCCTGTGCGCCTCGTCAGACAAGATGTTCGGCCGCATCAATCGGACTAGAAAAACGCACTCTCACGAATAGGACGGGCTAGCAACAGGCGTCAGGCCAAATTCGGCTGCATACCTCATCACGTCACTCGCGTGCTTGCGGGCGATGCTCACCAACGGGTTCGCTGCAGCATCGCCATACTTGGTCTTGACGATCTGCGCGTTCATGATCGGATCGTTGCTCTGCATCCGCGCCAGCGACTCGGCGGCCATCCGCCATTGCCCATAGGCGTGGCAGTAGGCCGCGAACGCCGGCACATCGACGCGGGACAATAGGCCCAGCCTATGCAGTTCGGGGGCGGTCTTCCACCATTCATCGGCAGCATAGCCGGTGATGAACGGCGGCGGCTCGGGCACATCAGCGGCGATCTCGGGCTGCGGCTCGGGCCTCATTGGTCGCTTGCCAGGGTTGCCGCGAAGTACTTTCAGCGGAAATGGCACTGGTGGGTTGGGCATGGGACTGCCTCCGGGCGCGTCGCCGGCAAGTCTGCTCGGTTTGAAGCTGGGAAACGAGGGGTTCCGCAGAATAATTTTTCCGGGCAAAAGGCGCGAACTGCGGGCGCTAAAATTGGAGCGCCGCCAGCGCTGGGAGACCCTGCCGTCACATGAAGCGAGGCCCCCCCCCCGCGCCCCCATCAAACATCCCGCCGCGCTCGGGCCGTCCACGTTGCATGCGTCAAACCGAGGTGACCGGTATCCTATAGCGGCGAGAACCGCTGTAGATGCCGTCCGCGCGCCTTTGAGAGCCTGATACTAAAAATGCGCTCAGCAGGTGCGCACTTGTCAAGAAACCTAACAAAACGCCGCGTCTGGTGATGCGCAGGTTCGGACAGCTGAAAGGGGTCTGGTCACGCACCGGCAAGTCCGGGCGCGGCCAGCGGGGTTTGAGGAAGTGCCGGTAGTTGGGGGGCGCACCAATCAAGCACCCGCAACCGCGACTTTGGGATTCAAGTGCATATCGTCCCCCGCCGCAACCAAGTCGGCAATCCGGCTGATGCACTCATCGTCGGTATAGTAGGCCGCGTGCACAAGAGTTTGGTCAGCTTCAATCTTGTCCAGCAACAAGGCTATATCCGCCGGCGTGACAATCAATTTCGAGAAAGTTTCTGTGGCGCTGTTGAGGTGGCGATTGATCCACTCACCTCGCATTAGCCCGTCCTATTCGTGAGAGTGCGTTTTTCTAGTCCGATTGATGTGGCCGCACATCTGCTCTGACGAGGCGCACAGGATTGCCTTCGGCTTTTCACCGCCTGACGACCGGTA
>NZ_JASAUS010000505.1:0-1317 GCF_029953005.1 Bradyrhizobium sp. Mp27
GGCCGTCGTCACCGGCATCAGCCGCGCCGAGGTTGCTTCCGCCTCGGTCCAGACATAGACCGGCACCTCGACGCCCTGATGCGCAAGGCGGATGCCGTTGGCGATCGGGCGCGCCTGCACCGCGACGAAATGGCCGTCGATGGTGCCCTGCCAGACCGGATCGCCCGGCTTCCACGCGGACTGCAGCAGATGCGCGTTGCCGGCCTTGCCGTCGGCATCGATGAAGCGGATCGCGATCGCATCGCCCTCGCGCCCGACCTCGAGCAGAATCTCCTGGCGGTCGAGCCAGACCGCGCGCCGACGCTCGCGCTGCACGACGCGGCCACCCATCTGGCCCGAGATCTGCCGCTTGCGCTCCCCTAACACGTGGTCGATGGCGGCGCCGACCGCGGCGATCCGACGCGCGACCTCGCCTTCGGGCACGCGCACGGCAAAGCCCTTGGGGAATTCCTCGGCGATGAAACCGGTCGAGAGCCGCCCCTCGCGCCAGCGCGGATGGTGCATCAGCGCCGACAGGAACGGGATGTTGTGCCTGATACCCTCGACATAGAACGAATCCAGCGCGGTGGCCTGCGCCTCGATCGCGGCCGCGCGCGACGGCGCATGCGTGACGAGCTTGGCGATCATCGGATCGTAATGGATCGAGATCTCGCCGCCCTCCTGCACGCCGGTGTCGTTGCGCACGGTGATGCCGTCCTGGCTGGCTTCGGCCGGCGGGCGGTACTTCACGAGGCGCCCGATCGAGGGCAGGAAGTTGCGGAACGGGTCCTCGGCGTAGAGGCGGGATTCCACCGCCCAGCCGGTGAGCGTAACGTCCTTCTGGGTGATCGCGAGCTTCTCGCCGGCGGCTACGCGGAGCATCTGCTCGACGAGGTCGATGCCGGTGACGAGCTCGGTAACGGGATGCTCGACCTGAAGGCGCGTGTTCATCTCCAGGAAGAAAAAGCTCTTGTCCTGCCCTGCGACGAATTCGACGGTGCCGGCGGAGTCGTAGTTCACCGCCTTGGCCAGCGCGACGGCCTGCTCGCCCATCTTGCGGCGGGTGGCCTCATCGAGCAGCGGCGACGGCGCCTCCTCGATGACCTTCTGGTTGCGGCGCTGGATCGAGCATTCGCGCTCGCCGAGATAGATGACGTTGCCGTGCTTGTCGCCCAGCACCTGGATCTCGATGTGGCGGGGATCGACGATGAACTTTTCGACGAAGACGCGGTCGTCGCCGAACGAGGCTTTCGCCTCGGCCTTGGCAAGGTTGAAGCCTTCGGCAACCTCGCTCTTCGAATGCGCGATGCGCATGCCCTTGCCGCCACCGCCGGCGGA
>NZ_JASAUS010000506.1:0-1308 GCF_029953005.1 Bradyrhizobium sp. Mp27
GGCGATGGTGGTGTGTCCGCGTCGGTTGGGCGCGCGGGCATGGCTGGCGATCCGCTGGCCCTTGTGGAAGATCTCGACCGTCCGATCGTCGATACGGGCATCGACCAGCTCGCCAATCAGACGATACGGCGCGGAGTACCAATGGCCGTCGACCTCGACATGATAATCGGGAGCGAGGCGGCAGCGCTTCCAGCGTGCGAAGGCATAAGGCTGATCTGGCAGCGGGGTTAGCTTGGGTTTGTCGAGTTCGGCAAACAGTTCGGCGCGGCTTGAGCCGAAGCCACGCATTTGACGAGCATTGAGTTCGTCGACGAGTGTCTTGATGGCGGCGTTGAGCTCGGCCCGGGAAAAGAAGCGCTGATTGCGCAGCCGGGCCAGAATCCAGCGCTGGGCGATTTGCACCGCGACCTCGACCTTCGCCTTGTCTTTTGGGCGCCGCGGCCGTGCGGCGAGAATGGCCGTGCCGTAATGGCTCGCCATCTCGGCATAAGTGCGATTGAGGCCGGGATCGTAGCGGTCGGGGTTGCTGACGGCGGCTTTGAGGTTGTCGCAGACCACGAACGTCGGCGTTCCGCTCAAAAACGTGAACAAGTTGACGTGGGCCCGGATCCAGTCGGCCAAGCTCTCGCTGGGGCAGGCCTCGGCGTAGGTGTAGTTCGAAGCGCCCATCGCCGCGACGAACAGCTTCATCGGCTGCACTTCCCCGGTCAGGGGATCGACGATGTCGATGGTGTCGCCGGCGAAATCCACGAACACCTTCTCGCCGCCCAGATGAATCTGCCGCATCGAAGGTCGGACCCGCCCCTTCCAGGCCTCGTAGGTAGTGCAGAACCACGTGTACCCGAAACCGTCGGGATTAACGGCGCGATACTCCTCCCAGAGCAGGCGACGGGTTACGTTGCGCCGGCGGAGCTCTTTATCGATGTAGCTCCAGTCGGGCACCGGCCGCTGCGGGCTCTGAGACGCTGGTCGTGGGGCCGGGAAAAGCAAAAGCTCCAGGTCTTCATCGGTCATTCCCTCCGGAAGCGGCCAGCTCAACCCAGCAGAGCGGGCGCGGCTCAGGTAGCTGTGCACAACGCCGTTGCTGACGCCCACGCTCCGCGCGATGGCCCGCTCTGGCAGGCCTTGAAAATGTTTTAACCGAAGGACTTCCTTGATCCGGCGCATCGACAATCTCTGGGTAGGCATTGGACTTCCTCGTTAACCACGAGGTCATCCCTAAGCCGGTTGAGTTGTCGGCCGAAGCGCTGCAAGGCTCCGAAAGCCTTGCTCACGATCCCGCGAAATCGTTGCTCACGATCGTCTGAA
>NZ_JASAUS010000507.1:0-1305 GCF_029953005.1 Bradyrhizobium sp. Mp27
GACTTCCTCGTTAACCACGAGGTCATCCCTAAGCCGGTTGAGTTGTCGGCCGAAGCGCTGCAAGGCTCCGAAAGCCTTGCTCACGATCCCGCGAAATCGTTGCTCACGATCCCCTGAAATCCGCGCTCACGATCCCGCGAAACGCGCATGAAACTGACGAGAACCGCTTTGCTGGGCGATTTCCCGCCTGTTGCGTTGCGTAGCTTCGGCATTCACAACGAATTCGCCATTGGAAAGCATTGCGGGAATGCTGTCCGAGACGCTTGTCCCAGCGCCGGAGACGAAGCCGCCGGTGCTAAAGCTAGGTATCGACATAGAGCTGATCGCGGCGACCTTGGCCATACCGGCAGCGAGCACGCCCGCAGCCAACGCATCATTGAATGGCGGCACGGCCGATGCCAACGCCTTCGTGAAGGCGGTGTAAGTGTTGATCCTTGCCTCGACAATGCCGAACGCTTTAGCCGCCGTCGCCATAGCCATGCTGTGCTTGCCGAATTCCTGCGAGAGTTGTGCAAATTCGCCCGCCATGGAGGCGCCGGCGGTGTTCCACGTCGATTGGGCGTTCTCCGCTAGCCTTTGTTGCGCATCCAGGAATTGCTGCGCACTGATCGTATTGGCGTTGAATTGCGCTTGGATCTTAGGCTCCTGTAGGTAACTCTCAGAGGGAGTCAAGTTCGCTTGGATCGTCTGGAGCCCGGCCAGCGTCATGGCGTATTCCGAAGTCTTCTGCTTCAGCAGGTCGAGCTGCACCTGCTGCGCGGCGGTGATCGCGGTGTTGTTCGCCCGCGCGATCGACTCCGTTTGCAATTGCAGCTTCATCGCCTCCATTGCGCCGGGAAGCAGTCCATAGGTTGCCACCTCGGCCTTCATTCCCTCCGGCGACTTGCTTTGCGATGCAATGAACTGATCGACCACGTTTTTTCCGCCCATCACCGAAAAGTTGAAATCCTTCTGAGTCTTCGACGCCTTGTCCGTCGATGCAGCCGCGGCTTCCTGGGGACCGCGCTCACCGCAGTATCGACCGCGATGAAGGCGCTCGTCACCAGTGGGGTGATTGTTTCACGGCCGCCTTCGAGAAGGTGAAGGGCGGCATCGCTGGGATTGAGGAGACGGCAAGGCGCCGTGTTCAAAGTCGCTCGCCAAATACATCTCAACCGTCTCCGGTTGCGAGCCCTTCCACAAATTGTCGACGATTCTTGCGTCATTGATGCCGCTCGAGCCCGCACCGAGCCCGGCAGTGGATGTGCCCGAAGCGCTGAAAGCCAGCTCGCTCGAGCTGTGGTATCAGCAGAAACTTCATCTCCG
>NZ_JASAUS010000508.1:0-1300 GCF_029953005.1 Bradyrhizobium sp. Mp27
TTGTTCCATCGCCTTCAGTCTCCTCTCGGCTCTCTGACAAGCCAAGGATCGCAGAGCGAAAGCCGAAGCGAAACCAGTCAATCAAATGGGAGAAAAGCTCCGCTTACGATGGCTCGTTCTTCATTACCCCTGAGGGATTGGAAGTACTGGAGGGAACGCCGCCCGAATGAGCGTCCAGACCGCCTTATCTGCAATCCCGGAGGGATTGCGCCAACCCCTGCTGGTTGAGTATCAGTCGATCGTACAGAATTTTGCGGAGCATCGATGGTCGCCATCGGAGCTGAGCGGCGGCAAATTCTGCGAGATCGTGTTCACCATCTTAGACGGCCATGCGAAAGGCACTTATGCTCCTTCGCCGAAGAAGCCGCGCGCCCTTCGACCAAGCATGCAAGCTGCTCGAAAATAATAGCCAAGTCCCGCGCAGCTTCCAGATCTTGATCCCGCGCCTCTTGCCTGCGCTCTTTGAGGTCCGAAACAATCGGGGCGTGGGGCATGCAGGCGGTGATGTCGATCCCAATCATATGGATGCAGTATTCGTCCTTTCTAGCTGCACTTGGGTCATGGCGGAATTGGTCAGGGTCTTTCACAATGTCTCAATTCTCGACGCGCAGGATATTGTCGATAAATTAGCCGAGCGGCGAATGCCATTGCTTTGGATCGGCGACGGTATGCGGCGCGTGCTCGATCCCAAGATGGGTTTGCGAGAGCAAATCTTGTTGTTGCTCTGCACATCGCCTGGCAAAATCGCGACCGCAGAACTGAAGAATTGGACTGGCTACAAGAATAATACCTACTTTAGGAAGCTTCTTCGCGAGATGCACGAAGAGCGTCAGATCGAATTGGACAGCGATGGCAGCGCGGCGCTCATTTTGCCACCCGGGGACAAGATCGCTTCGGAAATTATAGCGAAGCGAGTTTGATAAATGTCCGATTGGATAGGGGGCCACTGACTTGGCTTGGCTTATCCACTTGTCCAGCCCAGACTTCATTATCGCAGGTGCCACTCGCTCAAGGTAAAATTTGTCGTTTGTCTCACCGGGCGAGACGACCTTGCGCCGCTCTATTGCTGCTGCATGGACGCGACCGATGATGTTTAGCTTTGCCAAGATTACTTGCTCGTCCGTGTGATACGGATGTTCGCGACAGAGTCGATAAAGGATTTCGTTTGTTAGACGCCAAGGCGTCGTCTCTCTAGCCCGTCCTATTCGTGAGAGTGCGGCTTTTGGGCCCGATTGATGCGGCCGCACATCTTGTCTGACGAGGCGCACAGGATTGCCTTCGGCTTTTCGCCGCCTGACGA
>NZ_JASAUS010000509.1:0-1283 GCF_029953005.1 Bradyrhizobium sp. Mp27
TGGGTGATGACGGAATGAGATAGGCGGCGTATCGAGGCGGGTGTCGAGCCTGCCAGAACCTCAAGGAGAGCGATACGCCATGAACGAGCATAGCAACATTGTCCCACTGCGTCAGCCCGATGAGATCGACGATCCACTGACGAATATTTTGCGATCTGGTGCTCGGCAGCTGCTTGCGCAGGCTGTCGAGATGGAAGCCGAGGCGTTTCTCGCCGCGATGAAGGGCTTGAAGCTTCCCGATGGCCGCGACCGCCTCGTGCGGCACGGCCATGGTCCAGTGCGGACGATCCAGACGGGGATCGGCGCCGTCGAAGTCGCCCGGGTAAAGATTCGCGATCGCGCGGTGACCAGCGATGGCGAGCGGATCCGCTTCACCTCGGCGATCCTGCCGTTGTGGGCACGGCGCACGAAGAGCTTGGATGCACTTTTGCCGGTTCTGTACCTGCGAGGCATCTCGACGGGCGACTTCCAGGAGGCGCTGGCGGCGCTCTTGGGCAAGGATGCGCCGAATCTTTCTCCGGGGGTGGTTTCCAGACTGACGACGGAGTGGCAGCTCGAGTACGAGCGTTGGCAGAAGCGCGATCTGTCGGCGCGCCGGTACGTATACGTGTGGGCGGACGGCGTCTTCCTGCAGGCTCGCATGGAAGACCACAGCGAATGCATGCTGGTGCTGATCGGCGCGACGCCGGAAGGCAAGAAGGAACTCATCGGCTTCCAGGTCGGCGTGCGCGAGAGCACGCAGAGCTGGCACGAACTGCTCGTCGAGGCGAAAACCCGTGGGCTGAAGATCGCCCCGGAAATCGCCGTCGGTGACGGCGCGCTCGGCTTCTGGAAGGCGCTCGACGAGGTCTTTCCCGCCACGCGACATCAGCGGTGCTGGGTGCACAAAACCGCGAATATCTTGAACAAAGTCGCAGTGTCGGTACAGGCCAGCATGAAGAAGGATCTGCGCGAGGTCTATTTGGCGTCCAACCGAGCTTCGGCCGAAGTGGCGATCGATGTCTTTGCCGAGAAATACGGAGCGAAGTACGACAAGGCGGTCGAGTGCCTGACGAAAGATCGCGACGCAATGCTTGCGTTCTACGAATTCCCCGCCGAGCATTGGGACCACTTGCGGACGACGAATCCCATCGAAAGCGTGTTCGCGACGGTCCGGCACAGAACGGTGCGCACGAAAGGTTCGTTATCGTCAACGACTGCCAAGTTGATGGTGTTCAAGCTGCTCTGCGCCGCATCAAAGACCTGGCGGCGGCTGAAAGGCACAAATCAGTTGCCGAAGGTCA
>NZ_JASAUS010000510.1:0-1274 GCF_029953005.1 Bradyrhizobium sp. Mp27
GCGGGCGTGGCGTTCGCGGTTGGAGGTGATGGGGTTGGCTTCGCAACCGAATCCTACGCCGCATCAGCGCTTTACCCCTCAGGCGCACTCTTACGAATAAGACGGGCTAAGTCGGCCGATCACCGTGGATGGCGCTGTTCGACAGCTGAACGGCAGGCTCCGGGGGCTAGCTGGGATTCAAGGGATATATGAAAAGCTCGCGCCTGGAACGCCAAAGGTAACTGAAGGATTAACGATCCCATCCGTGGGTAAGTCATGCACACTGTGGTGCTGAGATCCGTAAAGACGCTGGAGCAGCAGGCTTGGGCACCGCTCGCATGATCCTTCGCGTCGACTTCCTAACGAATTTTATTCATCCACGGTTCGCTTTGAATGAGGTTGAGGGCTGAGCGTGCTCAACGCAATCCTGAGCAGATCGTAGCTAAGGAGATGCCTCATGCCTGCCTGATGCTTGCAGCCACGAAGCGCTCATAAGCGAGTTCAACGGCATGGGCGTTCTGAATAATGAAAGCCCCATCAGCGGGGTCAGCAGTCCGCTACGGTCCTTCAGTTCGGCCTTTAGACGATTTACTCGCGTCTTCGGAGAACAGCGTGCCTGCTTCCGCAACCGGCACGGCCTTGTTGAAAGAACCGCTCGCCGCGAGGGCTACTTTCTCGCGAGATAAGCCATGAAAGTCGAGGAACACGCCCAGAAGTGAGCGCCCTTCCGCACTCAAAGCATCAAAGTGGTGGATGTCGATCTTGAACGCATTCCGTTCCAGCTCTCGGGCGACGTTGTATAGATTGCCTGTAGCTGACAGGCGGGCTACGTATTCCGCAATGATCTCGGCAGGAACCCGACCTGCTTGCTCGTCGGAGCCGCGCTCTACTTGAGCTGCAATGCTGCCACCGTTTGACGCGTGCTGTCGGACGAGGCCTATGCCCTATGGGGGACACACGGGCCTTAACACCAGCGACAAGGCAGTGGCGGATAACGTACAGAGTTTTTCGCACTTTCAGGATTGACGGCTTCTTCTAGAATGAAGGAGCTTTGAATGAACGATGGGAGTGCCATGGGTCAGGTGATCCAAATTGATGAGGCCCGAATTCGAGATCACCTGGGTGAGATGGTCCGCGGGACGGTGGAAGAGACCCTGAACGCCATGCTGGAGGCCGAAGCGGACCAGCCCCGTGGGTCGGTCAAAATCCCCCGGGTATGGTCACTTGAAACTCCCCCACCTGATGATCGCCGTCAGCGCCGCTGAACAGCAGTAGCCGGTCAGGCAGGACGTTTA
>NZ_JASAUS010000511.1:0-1267 GCF_029953005.1 Bradyrhizobium sp. Mp27
CTTTTCCACATCCCCTATCCCGGTAGCCGCCACCGCCGACTTCCGTCGTGCTTCGCGCGAGCGAGCCTTTGCGACTTGGCGCGAGATCTCCATGACAAGCGCTATCGCCGACTCTCGACCTATGAGAATCGCCTCCTTCGGCTCGGCGGTCGATTAAGTTGACGATGCCGTGCCAGGACACACCGTGATCAAACAGACGTCAAGCGCCAATTAAAGCGCCGCAGAGCTGCGCTTACGATCAGCGTCGAACCGATGAGTTTGAATCACCAATGTCATCTGGTGGCGCCTCCATCGGCGCGATCGATGACCCAGGCCACCATGTAGCCCTTGGCCTGCTCAGCCTCCACGTGCATCGGCGATCTGTTCTTCTTGCCCGGCGGAATCCTGAATATCCGAGTGCTCGAGCATGCCCTTGCCCATGTCATGGATAGGCACGAAGGCCTCAGACTCCGCGTTGCCCGAACCGACGATGGTCTACGTCTGACAATCGGACCTTCCGTGGCCGAACGCCTCGTGGAGGAGATCGATCTTGTCGGAATGACCGGCCTAGAATGCCGGCCTTACCGCAAGAACGACCAGGCGTTTGTCGAACAGAAGAACGGAGCCGTGGTCCGAGAGATGGTCGGTTACATTCACGCGCGTATGGTAGTTTTCAATGCGCCTTTTTCTTACAACCTTACGACCTTAGATTTGAAGATCGCTCTCGCGAGTTTTGGCCTGCATCTCTTTGAGCCGTGTCAACTCCGTTTCGCAAGGCTGGGCTGTCTCGGTCAGCTCAGCGCTTCCATGCTTGACAGCCCGTACGTCTTAAGGGCCCCTCCAGCTTTGCTCCGACAAAGCGACGCGAGCGCCAAAGCGGGACCCAATCGCCTCTTTCAATTGGCATTGCCGGAATGCCGGCTATCCTGTAAACGGGCCGCGCACCGTTGCCGGCCGTCTTTGAGCGGTCGCCCGCAGCGGGGCCTGTAGCTCAATGGTTAGAGCCGGCCGCTCATAACGGTCTGGTTGCAGGTTCGAGTCCTGCCGGGCCCACCAGTGAGTTCAAATATATATGTGCGGACACTTTGAAAACGACTCGATTTCGTTTTCGAATCGACTCGATCTCAGAACTCCCTGATCAGCCTGCCGAATTTCTTCCCGATTTTTTCGCCAATTTTGGGGTCCGAAAAAGTGAGGGGGTCTAATCAGCTTCGTCGCGTCTGCAACGCCTGCACCTCCCATCCAATCGCCATCGAGGACGACATGAAGCAGCCAGCATCGACGTTCG
>NZ_JASAUS010000512.1:0-1259 GCF_029953005.1 Bradyrhizobium sp. Mp27
TCGCGGTTGAAGGTGATGGGGTGGCTTCGCAACCGAATCCTACGCCGCATCAGCGCTTTACACCACGCTCGCCAGCCTCTCAGGCGCCCTCTCGCGAATAAGACGGGTTAGTGAAATCAACAATGATCGAAATCGGCTTGCCGCCAGCCCGCATGTCGCGGGGCGGGCATCTAAAGACGAACATTTCATTCTCTGGGAACGCATTCGTCACGGCAGTCTCGTCGTCTACAAAATAATGATGAAAAGTTATGTCCGAACATTTTCGGATTTCAGACTGCAATATTAGGTGAAGAATCTGCTCGTAGGTTGGAAACCAGAGGTGCGCATAACCATCGGTCGTGTACATAGGCTTAAGAACAGCTTTTTCGGCGTCGTATTCAGCCTTCCCGCCCATCATCAGATCAGCGATGACATCGCCTTTATGATTGTAAATCGATCTCGCCTTAAGCAAAGGGCTTCGATAATCAGGAACACTGAGCCTGAAAATTCCACCGACTCTTAGCGCCCGGTATATCTCATCAAAGAGGCTTGGCACTCGCTCTTTCGGGATGTGCTCCATCACATCTTGCGCTTGTATTTTCTTGACTGAACCATCAGGGACAGGAAGCGGGTTATTTAAGTCATGCAGCATTTCCCGCTCATAGCGCGGGTTAAGACAAAGGCCAATCCAGTTGGGAATACCGTATTGAGGCTCAGTTTTGCCAAGATTTCCGAAATAGAGATACGAATCTTCCGTGATGCTCATTTGCGCTCACCCTCCCCAAAATATGGAGATAGCATCATAAAAGGCCCGGGCAATACGAAAACTACCAACAATTGTGTATGTTTTTGTCATAGCACTTGAGCAAGACCGAGAGCCCGTGCGCGTGAGCATCGGCGACAGCCTTTGCGATGTTCGCATCGCTCTCCGTCTTTTCAGGGACGTTGAGGACGTTGTTTGACGTTCGGGTTGACGTAAAAATGCGCGGCGCCAACTCCAGCGAATTGGATCCGGTGTCTGCAATTTCTTGCATGACCGAATCCGCGGTTTTGCTGACAAGCTCGCCGTTGAAGTTCGAGAGGACGCCAAATCCCTGGACGCCGAAAACTCCTGCCATTCATCACTCCTATGCAGATTGCGCTACGGACAACTCAGCGCAAACACATCGAGCCCCGTGGGTCGGTCAAAATCCCCCGGGTATGGTCACTTGAAACTCCCCCACCTGATGATCGCCGTCAGCGCCGCTGAACAGCAGTAGCCGGTCAGGCAGGACGTTTAT
>NZ_JASAUS010000513.1:0-1239 GCF_029953005.1 Bradyrhizobium sp. Mp27
TAAACGTCCTGCCTGACCGGCTACTGCTGTTCAGCGGCGCTGACGGCGATCATCAGGTGGGGGAGTTTCAAGTGACCATACCCGGGGGATTTTGACCGACCCACGGGGCCGTATCGCTCGTGTAGCTGATTGAAGGGAAGCCGCAATCCGCTCGGCGATTGGCGATGTCGCGCGCATGCTCTTTGAGGTTTGCGTTAAACCATGACTGGAAGCTCTTGCGCGGATGCGCAAGGACTTGCGTTTGGCAAACGGTTAGACACCTAAAGCTCCTTTGCTTTCTGAGCCGCCCTAAGTGGCGGTCTCGATGCCCAGCGAAGGCGCTAGGGAACAAGGGGATGCAGAACTTCGCCGAAGGTGAAGCGGCCCGGCTTGCCGGAAAGCCGAGGGTTTACCCTTGAAGCGTGTGCGCCCCGGCGCAGATTGTCCTGAAAGAACCCCCTGGGAGGCCCCGATCCAGCGACGGAACGACACCGGAATTGGAACGACTCATAGGCAGCCCGTTAGCCGCCGAGCTTCACCAGCGGTGATGCGACGACCTCAAAACATTGGAGAAGCGCAAATGGCGAAAGAGCCGAAGACTCTCGACGACCTGTTCCACGATACCCTCAAGGATATCTACTTCGCTGAGAAGAAAGTCCTGGCCACCCTGCCGAAGATGGCAAAGGCTGCTCAGAACGAAGAACTGAAAGCAGCATTTGAAAAACACCGCACCGAGACCGAAGGCCAGATCGAGCGGCTGGAGAAGGTGTTCGCGGTGATCGAGAAGAAGCCGCAGGGTAAAACCTATGCAGCAATTGTCGGCATCACGGATGAGGGCGCCGAGATCATGGAAGAATATAAGAGCTCGCCCGCTCTCGACGCCGGCCTCCTTGCCGCCGCTCAGGCCGTCGAGCACTATGAGATTTCTCGCTACGGCACGATGATTGCCTGGGCCGAAGAGCTTGGCCTTGAGGATGCGGTCTCGCTCCTTGAGGAAACTCTCGAAGAGGAAGAAGCGACCGACGAGGCTCTGACTGAAATCGCAAAGACGGCGATCAACCAGGAGGCTGAAGCTGCGTAACTTCGATGAATGTACTGAAATGCCCCGCCATGCGGGGCGTTTTTTTAGGTCCTCCGTCTAAGCGCGGGCGCCTAGTACCCACTTTTCTTGGAACGTGAGTCGTGATTCAAGGTCGGGATGATACCCGAAGCAAGAGAAGTCCACCTTTCGAGGAAAGATCGCAAGGTGCTTGAGGCGTG
>NZ_JASAUS010000514.1:0-1224 GCF_029953005.1 Bradyrhizobium sp. Mp27
GCGACAGTGCGCCGTTCGCGATCCCAGGACTTTGCCTTGTGGCGGGTCTCGGTATAGCCACGCAGAACCGGCAGGTTCTCGATGGCGCGTCGGGTGCGGATGTCGTCGGCGCCCCAGTCCGCCGGCCCCGGCAAGATGGCGAGCGATCGCAGCACACGGCGGCTGTTCGAGCGGCTGGTGTCGCTCGGTGCGGTGCGCGAGCTCACGGGACGGCCGACCTTTCGATTGTACGGGCTCTGAGATGGGACGGCGCGCGCGACCGAAAGAGAGCCTCGACACCGAGCTCACCGACCTGCCGCCGGCGCTGCGCTGGCGCGAATGGATGGGCCGGGTCGAGGCGGTGATCTTCGCCTCGCCCGCGCCGGTGACGCGCGAGGTGTTGGCGCGCGTCGTCGGCCGTGACTGCAGCATCGACCGTCTGATCGACGACATCCGTGACGAGCTGCGCGGCCGGCCCTACGAGCTCGTCGCGGTCGCCGGCGGCTGGCAGCACCGCACCCGAAGAAACTTCGCCGAGGCAATCCGGGCTGCGATCGGCGCCGGCAACGATGGCAAGGCTTTGTCGCAGACCGAAGCGCTGATCCTCGCCTGCATCGCCTATTACCAGCCGATCAATCGCAGCGAATTGTCATCCTTCTTCGGCAAGGAGGTCAGCCGCGATACCATCGCCCGTCTGCGCGCACTCGAGTTCATCGCTGCCGGGCCGCGCAGCCCGCAGCTAGGGGCCCCCTACACCTACGTGACGACAAAAGCGTTCCTGTCGCACTTCGGCCTGCAGACGCTGCGCGATCTTCCGGACATGGAGATGCTCGAGGAGGCCGGCCTGCTCAGCAAGGACAAAATGCTGGCGGGAGAGTTTCCTGTGCTGGCGTCGGACGAGGCCGACCAACTCGAGGCGGACCGAGACGAAGACGACGATGTGACTTGAATCGCTGCCGAGGAGTCTCCGACAATGCACTGACCGACGAGCAGTCGCCTCGTTTTCTGTGATCTCCTTGCGCTTCATGCGCAGCAACTACGCGAGTCGGCGCTCCTTACATGCATTGACGAGATATTTTCCCGGTGGGTTTGCCCTTGGGGCCGCGCTCGGGGGTCGCCTGACTGGCTCGCTCCCTTTCTCGTCAGCAGCGAAAGAGGCTGGTCCTTGAGCAGCTAAAGCGGCCGTAAGCAGTCGTAGCAGCGCCGGCCAGCGCATTGCGCTGCTGGCCGGACTCTGCCCGTCGG
>NZ_JASAUS010000515.1:0-1223 GCF_029953005.1 Bradyrhizobium sp. Mp27
CCGAAAGTCATCGCCGGTGTAAAGTTCATCGACGGAATCGAAGTCATTCCGAACACTGAAAGCCACGCCGCCTGATCAGGCCGCGTCACCCAAAATCAGCCATAGCTCAACGCGGCATTGGTAAAAGAGAACGATCTCGCGGTCGGCCAACAAGTTGATGGACCGACCTAGCCATTGATCCATAATGAAGCCACGTTGATGGAGATGTTTCGTCAGTAAGAATATCAGTTTCGTGTAGTAGGCTGGGCCACAGCCTGGCATTTTCCCCTGAAGCGACTGCGTCAAAAATCGGTCGTACGCTTCGAGATAGCTGAATTTGTTGTTTCTCAAGCCGGATACGATCGGTAGCCAGTTGTTCATCGAATTCAGAATCAATTTGGCATTCTTCACCGACATGCCGCCCCACGCAAAGATCAGCATGCTTATGTCTGCGTCCGAGGCGCGTGCGTGGCCAACGACATTACGGATGCTTGCGCGAGAAAGTCTCTCCCCCGGATCGAGTGCCCCGACGAAAGGAGAGGTGTAACCGATTGCCGCAACAGTCCGCGCAGATGATTGTCGCCGCGCCGGGATATATGACCGTCATAATCGACCTCGCCCGACTGGTAGCGTCTGGTCGTCAGACCGATCCAGGCGCCCACCGAGCGCGACTTTCTAAAGTTTCCCGGATCCTCGATCGCTGCAACGAAGGAGGAAGCCGTTACCGCGCCGACACCAGGGATCGACGCGAGCAACTGGCATTGCTCACTCGCGCGGGCTGAAGCAACAAGTTGCTTGCTCAATTCGGCGGCGCGGGCGCGCATGGCCCTCCAGGCATCGAGCAACGGCTTGATAATCTGCTTGAGCCCGGCATTGTTCGCCAGCAGGCTGCACACATGGCCCTCAAACACGCGTCCTGCCCCCTTGGGAACGACCAGGCCGAACGTCTTCATCAGGCTGCGGATCTGGTTGGACAGCTGGGTTGTCATCTAAAGCAGTTGGTTCCGCGCTGCGACCAGCGTGCGAACCAGCATGCTGTCGAAGCTCTTCACCCGCACCTCGCGGTAAAAGCCGACCTCGGCAAGATGCGAGAGCCCATCCGCATCATTTGCGTCGGTCTTGTTCGGCGCCATATCTAGCCCGTCTTATTCGCGAGAGGGCGCCTGAGAGGCTGGCGAGCGTGGTGTAAAGCGCTGATGCGGCGTAGGATTCGGTTGCGAAGCCACCCCATCACCTTCAACCGC
>NZ_JASAUS010000516.1:0-1223 GCF_029953005.1 Bradyrhizobium sp. Mp27
ACCCTGCCGGCGAGCAGAACCAGCTCGTGTCGCATGTTGATGATCTGGTCCAGCCGGGACCGGAACAGATCGTTCGAGCCTGTCGTCCTGTGCTTCTTTGGTCGCATCGGTGCCTCCGATGCAGCACGGAATCACGGTTCGCAGCGGCAGGGAAATCCAAAATCGAAATTGCAGGGTTTTGGGCTGTGAAGCCTCAATCCCCTGCAATCTCAAATGCCGCCGCAACCGGAAAACAGACTCCCAATCAAGTGCTTGGAGGCTTGTTCACGGACAACTATCGACCAGCGTGTCTTCCGTCAGCGTCGAGTCTTGCAACCGCTTTACGAGAGCGCGCGGTTTCGCCGCGCCTTGAGTGGAAAATGACTGTTGCAAACGCACAGGTTGTGTGCAACCATAGGCTTGGGACTCAGAAACCCAAGATAGCATCAGTTGGCCATCAATGGGCCTGCGGTAACAGCCCCGTTCGGCGGGGACGGTGCGCCCATGTCGAAGGGGCACCCCAAAAGCATATTGGCCGTTCAGGATTACGGCTTCTGAACCCCGGCAGCCAGTCCGCTACCGGCAGCAGAGCTAAAAGCAAGATCCATGAGCCATCAGCGAATCTCGCGCCGCGCGTTGGCGATCGCTCGCGTCTGCAGCCTCGAAGTGTTGCACGACAACGAAACATCTCAGCAGAGGGCCGACCGGTTGCTGGCGCCGCACAAGCGGCGCAACCGTTGCCCGTCGTCAAATGATTTGAGGCTGATTAGGCGACTCGCGAAGGGAGGGTCTGGCCCCTCAGCGGTTAGAGTTTAAGCGGCCTGCACTCGATGCTGCGAGCGACGGTTTGCGTCTCATCGGCGCCATCCCGCTCGAGCAGAACGACGAGTGGCCGTCCAGCGCGGCAACCATCGCACTTTAGGCAATGATCCCGTCGTCAGGCCCCGGCAATCGCTAACTCCGTTCGGCCATCCGGCGATCGCGGCCACCGCATTCAGCTTGCGCCCCGCGTACGATCCGTGTTCGCGCTATGTGCGGCGCGTGATTCTAAAAAATTGAAGTTACCCTAAATATCTTGCGTGCCCAAAGCTGGGTACCCCCCAGAGCTTTCGGAGCTGCAACCTGCACGCACCGCGTGCGGATTTCACGGATCGTGAGCATCGATTTCGCGCGATCGTGAGCACTGAATTCAGACGATCGTGAGCAGCCCGCTACGGCCGATGGGAGATAGAGTCAGTGTTCTG
>NZ_JASAUS010000517.1:0-1208 GCF_029953005.1 Bradyrhizobium sp. Mp27
TCGAACGCTCAGGTCAACCAAGCCGTTCCGATGACACTGCTGGGGCCCGGCGTCACGCGACGCCGCGGCCAGCCGCGCGCGTAGCCTGTGCGGTAAAATACGCGCTTACGGAGCACCGAGATCGATTCCTTCCGCCCTACCTCGTCCGCGCCCTGGAAGGCCAAGGCATCCTGCCGCGGGCGGGCCAACCAACCTATTTCGAGATCCGCGGAGTGCCTTACAGGGGTGAATTGGTGGAGAGCGAAGGCCGCCAGCGCGTACGCATTTATCCTGAACGTGGCTGAAGAGGCAGCAGGGCCTGCAATCGAGCTTTCGGCGGGGCAGCTCGCGTAAGGCGTTCTATAGCGAGGCTGTTGGCAGGCGATGGATCCGTTGCAGGGGCACGGCCTGAACCGTCCAGCCTCCTCTTTGTAGAATCTGCCAAGCGATTCTACCAATTTGGTGCGTGCCCGGACATGCTTTCTGCATCCCTGATCCTTTCACATAGTCCGCCAATTCTTGTCTTGAAAACCGCAGCTACCACAGATCGAACGCATTCCTGATCGAGGGAGCACCGGCGCCGAGCGCAGGCGATGGCCAAGCGCCAAGAACTTGGCCACCAAACGAAAGTTTGCTGACAAAGGCTTTTCCTGATGGCCGCCCAAATTCCTCGGCGGGCGCGGTATTTCGCAACCTGCATAGCTTAAGGCCTCATGCCCAGTTCAGTTATTGCGCTATGCAAAGTCCCCTCGCGCTGCGTTGCAAACACCTGGTCCGCTCGGGAGCAGAGTGCAAGTGCCCACTGGACCTGGGAAGCCGATGAAAGCGAGCTTGGTGCGATAAAAATCGCTAAGGTCAGCTTCCTCCCAGCGCTTTTCCCAAATAATCTCGAAAAGGATCAATGAGGACAGAGTGTGCGGGCGGCCGCCGGCGCTCAGGCTCACCGCCCGCAGCAAGCCAGCGTTCGATAGTCCTCACGCTCATGGCGATCTGCGGCGCGATCCCGCGCGGCGACAGACCGGTGGCGCGCAAGTCGAGGATTTCGGCATGAAGTTGCGCGACGATTGAGAGCCGCGGGCGACGGCTCGTCAGATTCTCGAAAGTTTGTTCATAGTAGGACTAGCCCGTCTTATTCGTAAGAGTGCGCCTGAGGGGTAAAGCGCTGATGCGGCGTAGGATTCGGTTGCGAAGCCAACCCCATCACCTCCAACCGCGAACGCCACGCCCGC
>NZ_JASAUS010000518.1:0-1208 GCF_029953005.1 Bradyrhizobium sp. Mp27
GCCTGGCGCTGCCGCGGGTCGGGACGAAGAAACGGGCTTTCAGATCGAACAAAGAAACTGACGAAGGACAAGACATGCGTTGCACTGCCGAACTTCTTGACAAAAGAAGCCTCATACAAGGGGCAACCCACATTGGATGCATGGCCCACTCCAGGCGACGCTTTGTCGATGCCCTCAAGGCGAGGAAGAAAGGCGGCGGTCCGCCCGAGCAGGCGCTGCGGTTCTTCGAACAGCTTTACCGGGTTGAAAGGCAGGCGCGGGACGAAAAACCAGACAGAGGCGAAACGTCAGATCAATGCATTCGCCGCTTCCGCCAGCAACACAGCATTCCCGTCCTGAACGCCCTCAAGGAATGGCTCGATCAAATCGCCCCGAAGGTCTTGCCGGACAGCAAGCTTGGCGACGCCATATCCTACACCCGAAACCAATGGGAATATCTGACGCGCTACGCCGAGGACGGCAGGATGCCGATCGACAACAATCTTCTGGAGCGTGATATCAGAATCTTTGCCACTGGCAGAAAGAGCTGGCTGTTCAGCGACACCGTCGAGGGCGCCAGGGCCAGCGCCGTCGTCTACAGCCTGATGCTGACCTGCCGCGCCTCACGCGTCGAGCCGTTAGCCTGGTTGCGCCACGTCCTCACCCAATTGCCTCAGCGCGCGGGCGACGCCGATATCACCGACCTGCTGCCCTTCAACTTCCCCAAAACCGCCTCTGCCTGAACAGGCCAGACGCCGCCCCGATACGAAGACCATCCGTCTGCGGATTCCGACGAAGTCGCCCGGGTGTACCGATACGAAGTCGCCGTCAAAAGCGCAGGCGTCAACGTGCGGGGAAAATCGCGCTTACACCTGAGCTGTCGCCACGCGACTTGGCCGTGCGGTTCACCGACGAACGAAAGTACTTTGTATCCGAGGCGTCGGTCTATCGGCTGCTGAAGGCGCATGACCTGACCTCATCACCAGCCCGGCCTATGTGGTGATCAAGGCCGCGAACGAGTTCAAGGACAAGACGACGGCCGTCAACCAGCTCTGGCAGACCGACTTCACCTACCTCAAGATCACCGGATGGGGGTGGTACTATCTCTCGACCGTGCGGATTTCGCGCGATCGTGAGCACTGAATTCAGACGATCGTGAGCAGCCCGCTACGGCCGATGGGAGATAGAGTCAGTGTTCTGGTTGGCCGTCAAGGGTGATGGTTTTGGCG
>NZ_JASAUS010000519.1:0-1193 GCF_029953005.1 Bradyrhizobium sp. Mp27
CGGCGGCTCTTCTTCGTCATCTTCGCTCCTGATTCGCAGCAAGAATCCTCGCCGCTGTCAGGCAGAAAATCCACTCAAGCTACTGTCCGAATTTGCGGGGCCAGCTCTTTGGGACAGGCGCTGAACCTCCTCCGAATGAGTGGACACCTGTAGTAGGCTCATTGAGCCCGGAGGTGTCGAATGGAACGTCAACGTCGGTCATTTACCGAGGAGTACAAGCGCCAGGCCGTCGAGTTGGTGGTGTCGAGCCGTCGCACGGTCACGTCGGTGGCCAAGGAGCTCGGTCTGCGCGACTCGGTGCTGCGGCGCTGGGTCGACAAGCTCCGGCAGGAGCCGGCATCGGCGAGGTGGCGCCCCACCACGCAGGTGACGCCGATGTCGGCGGACCAGGCTTCGGAGATCGCCCGGCTGCGCCAGGAGACCGAACGAGCGCGACATTTTAAAAAACTGTCCAGAGCCGTTGCACGCTGCGCGGGTTAGAAACAGCCTTGTGCTATTCTCTGCGGCCGGGAGGGCAGCGGCCGTCAGCTTATTGGAGGCGCAATAGCTTCTTCCATACCTTGAAGACCGAACTCGTTCATCATCGCAACTACAAGACCCGCGCCGACGCCCAGCGTGATATCTTCGCCTTCATCGAGGGCTTCTATAACCGAACAAGGCTCCATTCCGCCGTGGGATATATCGCCCCGATCGAGATGGAGCTAAACGTCGCCTAAACCCGTCTAATTTTTTGGGGGAAGATCATACGGGACATTCACCGTTCAGCTGTTGCTGCCGCTAGCACCCCTGCCGGTTAAAACTCGACGGCGTTCTCAACATCGAACCAAGCATTGGGCCGAGGCTCGTCAGCTTCTCGGAAGCTAGCGCCCCATTCTGAGATCTCTGGACACTTGACCAACGCAATGCCTTCGAAGCGGCTCTTGGCTCGGCCGGTAAATTGCAAAGGTGAGTGTCGATTTCGCCCGGCTGTTGTTTTCGAGCGCGTCAATCAGCTTCTCGAACTGAACCCTCCGTAGCTCGCGCGGAGGATCCGAGCTTAGCTCGGAGGTTGAGAAACCTCTACGTTCTCCAATGAGCGTGGTGAGTCGATCGTTAATAAGCCGAATTGGGCTGAACTGGACAGTTGAGCGTTGGCCAGAGTGAGAGCAGGAAGAGGGACAAAAGGTCTCTGAGCCAAGCCAGGACACGGCGGA
>NZ_JASAUS010000520.1:0-1178 GCF_029953005.1 Bradyrhizobium sp. Mp27
TGAAGCTCTTGCCCGGGAAACAAACTCAAACTAACAGTCCCTTGTCCTGCCTCGCGGGTGGAGGAATTTGACTGACCACACCCGGAGGAATTTGAAGTGACCCGCGGGGGTTGTTCAGACCAGCTAAACGAGAACAGTGCCGCGCATGCGACAGTTGAGCCCGCAATTGCAAGTTTTGTTAGATGCATCTTTTTCATGAACTTGCTCCATTACTGGCTTGCCCCATGCTGAAAGAATTCTGCCTCACCGCCGGGTGGGCATTGCGCTAGAAGTAGCGAGCGTCAGCGAGGACATTAAGCTCGCCGTTCAGAGACAGGGTTACTACATGCGCAAGCTAACGGACTTTAAGAAGCGGTAGTCCGCAAAGCGCACGTGAAACCTCTACAGCATCACAACCAACCAAGCCGCGATCATCGCGCTGTTCCGCGTCGTCAACCGCTATGCCGGCAACCTCGCACCGATGCCGGTCGTGTTTCCGGGTTACCCGGCAACACTGACACCGGCCGCGAGCTGGCCATGATGCGCTGGGGCATGCCGCCGCCACCAAAGTTCGGCGGGCCACCGGTCACCAACATCCGCAATGCCGTCACCGCACTGGCCAGGCTGCCTGAAGCCGGAGAACCGCCGCCTTGTCCCGGCTAACAGCTTCTCCGAGCAACGTCCGCTGCCGGATGACGCGCTGAGGATCGTGGCGCGTGGCGCCGAAGGAGAACTAAGGCCGTCAAGTGAAAGTCGCCGTCGATCGACCTTACCGATCCCCAAGAGCTGCCCGCAAGAGTCTTGAGATCGCTACGCAGTCCAGCTCGGCAAGCGCGCGGCATCGCCGATTAATTTCTTGAAAGCCGAGCATTTCAGGCGCTCTAGGTCCCGTTCTCCGTCCGCCGCACGCGCCAGAAGATGTTCAGCAATTTCAAGCGCCGAAGCCGACTTCCGCTGATGGAAACGGGCGTCAAGCAGCACCTCGTCCAACGCGCGGCGCAATGTGGCTATCGTGGATGGATCGTAGCTCATGTCGGTCGTGTAGCCGACGCTGACAACAGTGAGATGACTGCCAAAGGACGCTGGGTCGAGCTATGGCGGAATCTGGGTGATGACGGTGTGAGGAAGGCGGCGTATCGAGGCGGGTGACGAGCCTGCCAGAACCTCTCGAGGAGAGCGATACGCCATGACCGAGACTA
>NZ_JASAUS010000521.1:0-1153 GCF_029953005.1 Bradyrhizobium sp. Mp27
CCGCTCCTCGCGCGACATCGCGCGCGGCGGCAGCACATCGACCGGCTTGGTATTGTTGGCAACGACCTGCAGCGGCAGCTCCTTCGTCATGGGCTCGATCCTCTCCCTCAAAACTTCCTGCTTCGTGGTGGTGCGGTAGGCGTTGCACTTCGGGCAGCGGTGCTCGCGGCGCTTGCGGCCGATGAACCAGCCGCGTGGCAAGAGCCTGCGGCGCACGAACTGGATTTCGTTGGCGTCCTGATCGCGCTGCGAAGACGCTGGCAGCGCGTGGGTGTTGTAGGGGAGCCGCTCCTCCGCGCCGCAGGGACAACGCACGATGATGCCGCGCGACAGCCTGTTGTCGTCGCCGAACATCATCGGCGCATGCTGGAACGCCTGCATGTCATGCTTCACGGGAGGCCCCCTCGATCCGGGCGACGCGTGCCATAACGTGCGTCTTCAACATCTCGACCTCAGCGGGCGAGAGGTCGTAATTGCGGCGCGCCGTCTTCTGCGCGTCGCTATTCCAGAACGTCAGCAGCTTGGTCTTGTCGGTGTATTCGTCGATGGAGGCTTTGTAGAACTCGAGAAACGACTTGCGCTTCGCCGACGCCTCCAGCTCAGCCGGATCGACCACGTTGCTCTGCTCCTTGTCGTAGAGCGCAAGGCCGAACGGATTGCCGAACGTCATGAGCGCGCGCTTCATCGCGTCGGTCTCGGCTTCCTTGATCGCGCTCTCGTGAGCGAGGCCGAGATCGCGGTCGATACCATGCCCGGAGCCGCAGCCCTCGCGCACGACCTCGCCGACGGTGACGCGGACCTTGGCGACGTAGGTGACGCCATAGCCGGGCACCTTGCTCTCGCCGATCTCGCGCGGGCCTTCCGAAACGCACTTGACATCGATGGTCTCGCGCTTCCAGCCGTCGAACCCGAAGATGCGGTTGGCTTCGGCGATAACGGTCCAGCCCTCGATGTAGGAGAACGTGCGCCCGCCCTGCCTGCGCTCCTTGACCTGTGCGCGGTTGAGCGGCGCGCCGAGCATGTCCTTGGTATCGTCGCTGAACATCACTTCACCGTCACGACAACAGAGGGCGGGGAGTTCGAGAGCGCGAGGCCGGGCAGCTCGCGCCCGGCCTTCAGCGCGTCCTTGATCTTGGTCCGGTCGGGCTTGCGC
>NZ_JASAUS010000522.1:0-1148 GCF_029953005.1 Bradyrhizobium sp. Mp27
TCGTCAGGCGGCGAAAAGCCGAAGGCAATCCTGTGCGCCTCGTCAGACAAGATGTGCGGCCGCATCAATCGGGCCCAAAAGCCGCACTCTCACGAATAGGACGGGCTAGTGCCCAAGAATGGTCTGCATCCGACCCTGCAAGGTTCCGATCAGCGCAGCGCGTCCCTCGGCGTTATTGAGATAGCGGACATACCGGAGATGTCGAAGGTCAAAGGGAATATCATTTTCGTTCTGCGTGATTAGGATCACCTCTCGACCGAGGGTGTGGGCGATACCGGCTTCGTAGAACACGTTCGGATTTCTACCCGTACAGTCGCATACAACAATGCGCGAACGATCTATAAGTGCGACCACATCTTGAATGATCGCGGCATTTTCCCAAATGTCGTCAGCCCGTCGACACAGAAGTCCGACGTTACCAGCTGCCAGGCGTATGCTGTCGAAAACGGCGGCAAATCCCGCGTCGAATGGCATCATCGCCGACGCGAGGGCCGGTTCAATGTTCTCGTGTTCAGGAATTTGAAACACCGTCGGGCGCTGGCGGCGGGGTCTGACGCTGCGAAGTAGGAAGCGGTAAAGGTCAACGTCCTTTACAGCCCAATGATTTCGAGAGAATTCGAAATCTTCGGGCATGTCCAGCGACATGCGATTTTCGTAGATCGTCCTATTCTGAATTGGAGGAACCTCAGCATCAAGGCTGAATTCAAAAGTGACATCTCGGCCCATGCGACGAGGTCTGTTGATTTGACCGACGTACGCAATCTCGTCCCCCCATCCTTCCCCCATGAAGAGGCACGGCAGAGCGGTCAGCCGGTCCAACAAAATATCTTCACCTTGCCTGAACTGTGCCGCGATGTGAGCATCGGTGTATTCGAACATCCGACCAACGCCAATGGTCCCTCGACCCGAAGCCCAATCGAATGCGCGCATTATCAGATTAAACATTAGTCCTCCGGTCCGCTTGTGACGGCCTATCTTCCTTGTCCGGTCCCCGCATCACGATCTTGAGCGCGTCATCCGGCAATGGTCGCCGCAACACCGAGCTATGGCTGATTTTGGGTGACGCGGCCTGATCAGGCGGCGTGGCTTTCAGTGTTCGGAATGACTTCGATTCCGTCGATGAACTTTACACCGGCGATGACTTTCGG
>NZ_JASAUS010000523.1:0-1145 GCF_029953005.1 Bradyrhizobium sp. Mp27
TGGTGTCAGGCCGAGATAGGCACCGACGTCGGCGGAATGTCTGAAGCGAGCGGGGTTGTCGATGGTAACGACGAAGGCCAGAGCGGTCAGGGGACCGATACCGGGAACGGTGTAAAAGTATGCACTTGACCTGACAACTGGCTCTTCGTCGTGGCGGGGTGTCCGACGAAGATTTGTGTCCGGCGCCTACGCGGCCGGCAGCAATTTCTCCCTCGCAACGGGCAGCGCGTCAAGGAAGGTTTGCATGGGTGTTTTTCCATAGCACCATCGTCCCTGATGCGGGCGCGTTTCGTTGTACGCCGTCACCCAACCATCGAGATCATTCTGCAACTCGTCGATGGGCGGCTTGACCGCCGCGGTCCGGACCCGCTTCCAGTCCATCCCATCGACCAGGGCCATCAACTGCGCAGCATTCAGCTGCACCCGATGATGTCCGATTCGTGGCCAGCAGAACCTCGCTTTCTCCAGCCGTTTTAAATAGAGGCACACGCCGGAGCCATCCCACCATACGATCTTTATTCTGTCGGCTCTTTGGCTCGGAACACATAGAGTGAACCGTCGAACGGATCTGAGCCCGCATCGCGCACCAGCGCAACAAGGCCATCGATACCCTTGCGGAAGTCGACTGGATGGCTGGCCAGGAACACCTTCACGCCGGAGGGGATCATGCCGAACGGACCGCCCGGATCACCCGCTGCAACTGCGCCTCGTCGACGTCCACGTCGGCGCGCACGATCACCTCGCCAATGGCAATTTCGATCACCGCGCCTGACACAGACGCCACCACAACCTCGCGACTTGACGGCCGCGAGGGACAATGCAACTCGGCCCGAGCATCACGGCGCCAGGCGAACAGCTGCGACGGGTGAATGCCGATCCGGCGGGCGATCGCCGATACGCTCGCGCCAGGCTCCAGCGCCTCTACCACAATTTGTGCCTTGAACTCGTCCGACCAGCGTCGGCGAAGCTGCCGCGGTGCTCCATCGAGACGGTCGGCGACCGCCTCGATCATATGGAAGGTTCTAGTTCCAGAACTAGCCCGTCCTATTCGTGAGAGTGCGGCTTTTTGGCCCGATTGATGCGGCCGCACATCTTGTCTGACGAGGCGCACAGGATTGCCTTCGGCTTTTCACCGCCTGACCACC
>NZ_JASAUS010000524.1:0-1132 GCF_029953005.1 Bradyrhizobium sp. Mp27
CTCCCTTCAAGGACTGGGTGCTGCCCGCAGCGATTGAGCGTGTACGGCGCAAACTCGCCGGTGCCGACGATGGCAATCGACAGATGGTCGACATCCTCAATGCGGTGCTGACAGACGGATTGCCCGCGGTGGAAGCCGCCTGCGCCGAGGCGGTCGCTCATGGCGTTCATTCCGCCGATGTCGTTCTCAATATCCTGGCCCGTCAACGTGAACCCGCCTCACCGGCCAACATCATGACGCCGGCCGCACTGACGCTCCGTCATGCACCGATCGCCGATTGTGCCCGCTACGACAACCTCCGGAGGACCATCTGATGGAACGAACCCAAATCTTCGACCTCATGGGCGAACTCAAGCTCTACGGCATGAAGGCTGCCTTCGACGAGATCATGGCAACTGCCGTTAAGCGCCAGCACGAACCTCAGCGCATTGTCGGCGACCTGCTCAACGCCGAGATCAACGAGAAGCAAGCCAGGTCGATCAAATACCAGCTAACCATTGCCAAGCTGCCGCTCGCCAAGGACATCGCCGACTTCCAGTTCGACGGCACGCCGATCAATCAGACTCTCGTCAATGATCTCGCTGACGGCGGCTTCATCGCCCAACAACGCAACGTCGTGCTGGTTGGCGGCACCGGTACAGGCAAAACACACCTGGCCATTGCCGTCGCCAGAAGTTGCATCCGCAATGGCGCTAGAGGACGCTTCTACAACGTCGTCGACCTCGTCAACCGGCTCGAGACCGAAACCCGCAACGGTCGGCAGGGACGGCTCGCCGAGCATCTGACCCGCATGGACTTCATCGTCCTCGACGAGCTGGGCTATCTGCCGTTCGCGCAATCCGGCGGTCAGCTCTTGTTCCATCTCATCAGTCGGCTCTACGAGCGCACCTCAGTCATTGTCACCACAAATCTTGCGTTCGGCGAATGGCCGAGCGTGTTCGGCGATGCCAAAATGACCACCGCGCTACTCGACCGATTGACCCATCACTGCGACATCGTCGAGACCGGCAACGACAGCTGGCGATTCAAAAGCCGCGACGATGTTCAAACAACCCGCGCTCGCGCCGTCTCCGCAACCCCGACCAGCTCCGACGACCCGAGCGCTACCAGCAGAGCACGCCGATCAAAGGGG
>NZ_JASAUS010000525.1:0-1101 GCF_029953005.1 Bradyrhizobium sp. Mp27
TCGTCAGGCGGCGAAAAGCCGAAGGCAATCCTGTGCGCCTCGTCAGACAAGATGTGCGGCCGCATCAATCGGGCCCAAAAGCCGCACTCTCACGAATAGGACGGGCTAGACTTGTTGCCGAAACACCGCCCCGCACTTATGGGCAGGAACGCCGCCGTCCGTCATAGCCGATGTAAGTTCCGGATGCCGGATCGTAGGTCTGAAAGTGCTGGCAGCCGTAGCCCCCGCGCGGTTTGTGTTCAACGCGAGCTGGTTCGCCTGGTTTAATTGCCGATTTGCTGTTCTCCGTGGCCACGTCCGGTTGACCTGCGGTCTGGGCGGGGTTCACGAAGGCGGCGTAGCTGTTTGCCCAGGCAGGCAAGGAGACACCGGGCCTCTCTTCCACAACGGCAGGCTTCTGTTCCATGGAGCGCCGCGCGTCCGCCAGTTCGGTTGCAAGCGCTTCGGCCCTGTCGTGCTCCTGCTGCAGAGACTGCCACAGTACCGCCGTCGCGCTGTCGACCGCTTGGCTGAACTGGTGCGCCTCGCCGTTGGGCATCGACAGCAGTTTCCCGACGTACCGCCATGCCTTCACAAGTTCTTTTTCGAGCGCCTCAGCCCTGGCGTGCTCTTGCTGCAGAGACTGCCGCAGTTCCGCTGTCGCGCTGTCGACCGCCTGCTTGAGCTGCGCCGCCTCGTCGTCCTTCGACAATGGCGTCTGTTGCGCCATGACCGGCGGGACGATCGTGATGAGCTTAGATAACTTCTGCTGAGTGGCGTATCGCGCCACATAGGCGACGACGTCGGCGTTGAGACAGAACCCGATGAGTGCCGCCGCGACGAGGGTTCGGGCGATCCAGGAAATTGCAAATCCCCGCCGCGCGTGTGACGCCTCGAGGATGACGACGTTTGGAGCGGTCTTAATCGTATGGCGCATGTAAACCACCGCCGGGTTATCAGGCCATTGCTTCTTCACTTCGCCGGAAGCCTAACCCCACCCGTTGTGCCCCTCATATGTGGAACGGCCCGCGAGGCAAGAGCTTTTTTCAGTCGATTTCACACATTGGGACGGTGCGGTCATATGTCCGGCCTTTGCGCGCGGCACAATATGGCCGCTGGCCT
>NZ_JASAUS010000526.1:0-1069 GCF_029953005.1 Bradyrhizobium sp. Mp27
CGCTCGCAATTGTGCATGTTCCCTAATTCGCTGATTGGATCGCTCCACCGGAGGCCGATCCGATGCGCGATAATAGCTACGACCGGACGATTGAGCGCAACTATCTACAGAAGTGGCGTTTTCTGATTCCGGAGTACGAGGCGGTGAAGGCTGGCCGATCGCCGCTGTTCAAGCGGGTCGGCGACTTCTACCGGCACCACGGGACCTGCTCGCAGACGTTCCGCAAGTATTACAATCGCTATCTGCAGAGCGGCGAGGAAGCAGATCTGCTGCCGCGGCGGCGCGGTCCGAAGTGGCGGGAGCGGCGCGAGCCGGAAGGGATCGAGGCGGAGATCGTCGCCCATCGCAAGCGGGGTATGAACCGTTATGAGATTCATGCCGTCTTGCGCGAAACACGCGAGACGGTACCTTCGCCGATCACGATCTACCGGGTGCTGAAACGCTACCGCCTGAACCGCCGCACGCCGGCGATGCGTGAGGAGAAACTGTATTATCAAGGACAAGCTCGGGGAGTTGGGCCACGTCGACCTGCATCAATTGCCGCGCGACATGTTCCTCGCGCCACCCCCGGTCACGGCCTACCTCATCAGCCTGATCGACAGCTGCTCGCGCCTGGCCTGGGCCGAGGTCCTGACGTCCAAGAAGGCGCTGCCGGTCATGTTCAAGACCCTGAAGATGATCAACACCCTCAACATCACCTATGGGCTCGTCTTCCAGGAAATCCTGTCCGACAACGGCGCCGAGTTCGCCGCCCGCACCAAGCCGGACGAGCATCCGTTCGAGGCCATGCTGCTCGAACTCGGCATCAAACACCGCTACACCAGGCCCTATCGGCCGCAGACCAACGGCAAAGTCGAGCGCTTCTGGCGCACCCTCGATGAGGACGTCATCGAAGGCGCAACCTTCGACAATCTCGACCACCTCGCCAACGAACTGTTCGAGTACCTCGTCTACTACAACAACCATAGACCCCATCAGGCCTTGGCAGGACAAACTCCCAAGGCCTTCGCCGCTACCAAGACCACCGCGATCCAATCAGCGAATTAGTGAACATCGACAGCAATGACGG
>NZ_JASAUS010000527.1:0-1065 GCF_029953005.1 Bradyrhizobium sp. Mp27
GTCTCGGTCATGGCGTATCGCTCTCCTCGAGAGGTTCTGGCAGGCTCGTCACCCGCCTCGATACGCCGCCTTCCTCACACCGTCATCACCCAGATTCCGCCATAGCTCCATGGCGAGACACAAACGCTTGAGGATGAGCCTGACGAGGCAAGGGGCTTTCAGCCCGCCCTTTCGGTGCGATTGACTGTTGACCAAACCCTTGAGGCTGAATGGGGCATCTTCAATCGGCGCTTAGAAAAGGAAGGTAAAAGACTTCCATCGTTGAGCTACAACGATCGCCAAGAAGTTATGCCTTCTCGATTGGGACCCTACGCGGACCACCATTTAGGTTGGGGACGGCTTTCCGTTCTCAACAAGATAACTGAGGACGCAAAGGGGTCTCGTGCGCTCTTAGCTGAAGCTGGACGTATCGCGCGTGCGGAGTTCTCCAAGGAATCAAAAGCGCTCTTCGCCGAGGTGATCAAGCAAGCCAAGTGTGCGGCTCAGGCATTGGGCGTAGCTGTAACAGACGACCTGCAAGCGATGCTGGATATTCAAGCTGTCGGGCTTTCTGGCCGGGGGATATCCCTACACGAAAAAAATCTTCCCTTACGGCAACTCGGATTGGGTTCGTCGCGGCTCTTCGTTGCCGCGCTCCAAGATCAGGCACGAGTAAATGCTTCTATAGCGCTTATTGATGAAGTGGAACACGGCCTAGAGCCGCATCGCATTGCGCGCGTGCTTCGCCAACTGAAGGCGCCAAAGAAAGATGGAAGCATAAAGGCTCAGGTTTTTCTTACCACGCACTCTCCTGTTGTTCTCTGCGACTTAGCTGTTAGCCAGCTTCATGTGGTTAGGAGAGACAAGATAACAGGGGATGTAACGGCTCTATCAGCCGAACCGCAATTCAAGAGCCTGGATTCCCAGGCGGTATCTAGGACCACACCGGAAGCTTTTCTGGTGCCAACTGTGCTCGTGTCATTCGGCTTGCAATATTGACCCCCTAAGCCGGGGGATCGGCGTCCAAAATTGACCCCCTACAGGTTGGTCTGTTGCGCTGCCTGCTTCGTAACAAAGCAGGTGGTG
>NZ_JASAUS010000528.1:0-1058 GCF_029953005.1 Bradyrhizobium sp. Mp27
CATGGTCGATTTCCACGGCTCGGGCAATTTGCAGCACGGCTTGGTCCAAGAAGCGTTCTGTTCCGGCCTCTTCAACCGAAAGACGACCGATATCGACCAAAATGCGGATATGGCGCCGGAGTTTGTCCAGCACATCGCCCTCAGTGTGTTCGGCCGGGTGGTCCTCCATTCGTTTCTAACATCGGGCCTCATGAATTGTGCCTAAGCGCGAGACCGTACAATAGGAACGAAACAGGGAACCTCCGCTCCAATGCGGGTTTGGTTCTCCAGACAAAACAGCGAGAGCGAAAATGGGAAACAGTGGCGTCGGAATGCTACTCGGCGATACCTCAATGACGGCGCTCTGGATGATGTTTATCGGCGCCTTCATCTTGGGTGGCACAATTCTCTATGGCGTCATAAAGACGGGAAGGCTGCGCCGCAGCGAGCGTGCGCAGCTCGATCGAAACACAGAGATGGCGCAGCGCCGGGACGACCCGGAGAAAAGAGCCGCTCGTTAAGCGATCGGCGCGTCGACCGGTCAAATGTAAGATTTAGGCTGGGGCGTCTACACATAATTCCGCGATGTCCGCTTATTCCCTAACAGCCGCACGGAAGCGGACAATGCGCGAGGTCCGAAGTACAGGCTTAAAAGATTGTTCTCCAAAACGCTCGAACGCTACGCCCGCAATGGGTCACAACCGACCGTCGAAGCGAGCGCGGGTCCACGTCTGCTCTACCAGCGATAGACGTATGACACAGGATCAGCGGGGTTCGGTTCAGGGCCACTTCCGGACACGGCGCGACTGGTTGGCCTCGATGAGCCGGTCACCCTTTCCATGCAGGATCCTAACGCACGCAAGGCGCGGCGGCATCGCCCCTTTCGAAGTCCGCGTTTGCGTCCATCCTTTTCCGCAGCGGGTACGGCTTCAGTTATCGACCCGGCAGAGCCGTGAGCTCTCGGGGGGGCTTGATGCGCCAGAACGGATATGCCGCCAATTCTTTCGAATGCTGCCCGAACATATCGACCCGTCTGCTTGTAAACTCCGTAATGACGCCGAAAAATTCAGTTGGTGACC
>NZ_JASAUS010000529.1:0-1057 GCF_029953005.1 Bradyrhizobium sp. Mp27
GCCCTTGTAGGCGGCATAGCCGTCGACCTGCAGGATGCCGTGGTAGTCCCCGAACAGCTGCTTGGCGCGGATCGCCTTGCGATCCTCAGCAAACGTGTAGACTACCGCCGGCGGTGCCGGGCCGCCCCACGGACGGTCATCGGTGGCGATCGCCCAGAACTGGCAGACTTTGGCCCTGCCACGGCCGGGATCGAGAACTGGCAGCGGCGTCTCGTCGGCAAACAGCCGCGGGTAGGACATCACTGTGTCGCGCAACAGCGTGTGAAGCGGCTTCAGCCACCAGGCGGCGCGGCCCATCCACGAGGCCAGCGTCTGCCGATCGAGCGTGATGCCTTGCGCGGCGAACATCTGTTCCTGCCGATACAGCGGCAACTGGTAGCCGTATTTCATCACCGCGATGTGGGCCAGCAAGGCTTCCGTCACCATCCCGCCATCGATCGCCTGGGCCGGCGCAGGTGCCTGCATCACACCCTGGCGGCATCCCCGGCAGCCATACCGCGGACGCACAATGCGCTTGACCCGGTACTGCATCGGAACGACGTCGAAGGCTTCCTTGACGGTCTCCCCGATCTTGTGCAGCCGCTCGCCGCAGCAGGGGCAGATGTGGCTCTCGACATCGATTACGACATCGATGCGCGGCAAATGCTCCGGAAGCTTCCCCCGGTTGCGTCGCGCCGGTCGCTTTCCACGGCCCTCCGCTCCATCAGGCAGCCTGCCTCCGGTTACGTCGGCGTTGGCCGCGGCACGAGCCGCCTGTGCCGTGATGGTGAAGAGAGGCAGCTGTCCGCGATCCAGTGTCTCGGAGCGGGGACCGAAGATCGTGCGCTTGAACTGGGACAGGATCATCAGGAGCTTGTCGTTCTCCTGAACCGCAGCGTCGCGTTGGGCGATCGCCGCATCACGCTCGGCCGAAAGCGTGCTGCATTCCGCCGACAACGCCGCAAGCCTTGACGACAGCGCCATCACGGTGTGTCGGAGCAATGCTGGATCGGAAGGCAAATCACTCATGCAAAGTGATTTTACAACAACTCCGCATGAGTGACGAGCTACTCTTGAT
>NZ_JASAUS010000530.1:0-1027 GCF_029953005.1 Bradyrhizobium sp. Mp27
TTGAGCATGTGGCTCACCTCGCGGACCCGGGTCGACGGCACGTGGCTGAAGACATTGCGATAAAAATGCACCATGCAGCGTTGATAGCGGGCCTCCGGCAGATAATCCGCAACGCTTTCGACAAGACCTCGGCACGCATCGGAAACCACCAACTGCACGCCCCTGAGACCGCGATCGACGAGATGCCGCAGAAACGAGGACCAGCCGGATTTGTCCTCCTTGGCGCCCTCACAGATGCCGAGGATCTCCCGGAACCCCTCGGCATTGACCGCCGAGGCCACCAGCAGCGAGACGTTGCGAACCTCACCAGCCCAGCTGCGCTTCATCACGATGCCGTCGAGGTAGAGATACGGATGCTCGCCTTCGATCCTGCGATTCCGCCACGCCTCGATCTTGGTATAGATCTTCTTGTTCAGGTTCGACACTGTGCTCGGGCTGACCCGGGTGCCCCACAGCGCCTCCGTAATGTCTTCGACCCGCCGAACCGAAATCCCGGCCAGATACATCTCGATCAGCGCCTCCTCGACCGAGCTCTCCCGCCTCCGGTAGCGCTCGATAATCGCCGTCTCGAAGGTTTGCCGCCGTAGCTTCGGAACCTTCAGATTGACGTCGCCCGCCTTGGTCTGCAGCGTTCGCTCGTAGCTGCCCGCCCGCGTGTCCTGCCGGGCCGGGCTGCGCTCATAACGCCCAGCACCGCACAGCTGGTCCGCTTCGGCCTCCAGCATGGCGTTCAGTGTCTCTTCCACCGTCCCGCGGACCATCTCGCCCAGGTGATCTCGAATCCGGGCCTCATCAATTTGGATCACCTGACCCATGGCATTCCCATCGTTCATTCAAAGCTCCTTCATTCTAGAGGAAGCCGTCAATCCTGAAAGTGCGAAAGACTCTGTACGTTATCCAAATCCGTGCAGGGCCTCATGAAGAACGACCTGCGGAACATCTATCTGGCCCCACACCGGGCCGAAGCTGAAACCGCGATCGACGTCTTCGTCGAGAAATACCACGTCAAATACGGACGTGCGGTGGA
>NZ_JASAUS010000531.1:0-1027 GCF_029953005.1 Bradyrhizobium sp. Mp27
TCGCGGTTGAAGGTGATGGGGTGGCTTCGCAACCGAATCCTACGCCGCATCAGCGCTTTACACCACGCTCGCCAGCCTCTCAGGCGCCCTCTCGCGAATAAGACGGGTTAGGCTTTACCAACTCAATGTATCCATTGGGAGCTGTAGATAAGTCGATAGTGCCGCCTGTCTTCAACGGATCTCTAATGGCCATTAGCCAACGACCGAGCTCAATATTCCCTACTCGTTTCCATCGCCACGGCTCAGCCAGTTCTTCAATTCTTGGAAAGGCGCTGACAACATCAACATCCCAATCGACGGCTGGGTCATGTCTGAAACCGAAAATTGACTGCAGGTAGTCCCCAAATACACAAGTCGGCAGATACCGAGAGACCACTTTGACCAAAGAGTGCTGGCTAATCGTACAATCCTGGTACTCATCGATCAGAACGCCAGCATATGAAGCCCTTAAAATGCTACTGATCGCACCTCTCTCGATAAGTCTCTGCGCCGCGGCGTAGACCTTCGACCATTCTTCTTCTTTGGGCTCAAAAGCTGATAAGCCAGATCTCTGTGGGAACGCTAAAGACAGACGAAGCGACCAACCAGCAATCGTGTCGAGGTCATAGTTCTGTGAATTCACCTTTTTTTCAGCGAGACGTTTCCGAAGAGCGTCAACACCAGCGAGTGTATGGGTGAGCACAAGATAACGGCCCGCAGCGGCGGCTAAAACGTCAGTAATGCATTCTGTCTTCCCGCATCCGGCAGGAGCGACAACGCTTCCTGCTCGGCAGCTCAATATTTTCTGGATCAGAACCTCGCCAGTCACTGATCGGCCCAAGTACGAATTTTCCCAATGATTTGGGGGAAATCGCCTGTCATCGTGTTTAGGTTGGGCCCTACCAACTGCTCCCCGACCCACTCACTGGCAGCAATATTGTCAATCGGCTTGCAAATTTGACCCTTCATCGGCGTCCAATTTTGACCCCTTTCCGCGGCGGGGTTTGCTGGTAGCGCTGGTCTCGTCGGAGCTGGCCGGGATAGCGGA
>NZ_JASAUS010000532.1:0-1023 GCF_029953005.1 Bradyrhizobium sp. Mp27
GGTTGCCATGGTGTTTTCGTCCTGATCATGACGTTGAGGATGGTCAGCAGCTTGCGGGCGACGGCGATCAGGGCAACGAGCTTCGGCTTTCCATTGGCCACGAGGCGGTCAAAGAAGGCCTTGAGGACGGGGTTGTGACGTCTGGCGGTCATTGCTCCCATGAACAATACCGTTCGCACCGCTTGTCGCCCGCCACCAATGAAGCTTTTTCCGCGCCATTGGCCGGATTGGCGCGTGTAGGGCGCCAAGCCGGCCAGTGCCGCAATCTGCTTGCGGTTCAGGCGGCCGAGCTCTGGCAGTTCGGCCATCAAGGTCCGGGCAATGATGGGCCCAACGCCGGGAACGGAGGCGAGCAAATCCTCTGCTTCGCGCCAGGCCGGCGAAGATCGCACTGCATCGTCGATGTCCGTATCGACGCTGACGAGCTCCTTCTCCAGCGCTTTGATCAGCCGTGTGATGCTCTTTCTTAAATGCTGCGAGGTTGCGCGCTTTTCCCGTTGCCGCTCGGCACCTATCATGTCCACGATTTGACGCCGGCGCGTCACCAAATCCGACAAAAACCGTGTCGCCTCATCCGGCAAAGGCCGGGGTTCGGGCCGTGTCGCTGCGGCAAAGTGAGCGATTACAGAAGCATCGATCGGATCGGTCTTGGCGCGTTGTCCGAGTGCCTTGGCAAAGGCACGGACCTGCGCCGGATTGACAACGACGATAGGAAGGCCGGCGCCGCCAACTGCCGCTGCCGCAATGGTCTCGAAGCCGCCCGTCGCCTCGAGCGCCACAATAGTGGGTGCAAGCTGTTTCAGCCGAGCGGTCAGCTGCTCCAACCCCGCACCGTTGCGTTCTACGACGAACGCCTCACCACCGGGATGAACTGCAACGTCAAGACGGTCCTTCGATACGTCGATACCAACCGCGATGATATCCATGGTCACCCTTCCTTGCCTAATCGGGCTTCGCACTTTGCGGCCCAGGCGACTGTTCGGGTTCAATGGACTAACGGACGGGGCACCTCTCTCACCCACG
>NZ_JASAUS010000533.1:0-1011 GCF_029953005.1 Bradyrhizobium sp. Mp27
GGCTCCGAAAGCCTTGCTCACGATCCCGCGAAATCGTTGCTCACGATCGTCTGAAATCTCTGCTCACGATCCCCTGAAATCCGCGCTCACGATCCCGCGAAACGCGCACGTGGCCGATCCAAATCGGAAAGGATGCGTCGAGAATGCGATTCAACATACCCAGGGCACTGCGCTGGCCGGACGGCGCTTCGAGACGCTGGAGGCGCAAAACGAGTTCTTGAGGCACTGGGAGGAGAACTGGGCTTCCAAACGCATCCACGGCAGCACGCGCCGTCAGGTCGAGGCGATGTTCCAGGAAGAGAAGCCGCACCTGCGGCCGCTGCCTGTCGCTCCCTTCCGCATCTTCACCGAAGTCGTCCGGACTGTCTGCGACGACACCACCGTACGCGTCGACAACAGCTATTACGCCGCGCGGCCCGCGCCGATCGGCAGCCAGGTCGTCGTGCGCATCTACACCACCACGATCGAGATCCGTGATCGCCACACCCGTGCGCTGCTGCGTGTTCATTCCCGGATGGCGCACCCCGGTTCTGTCGTCCTGCCGACCAGCGAACGGCCGTTCAACCCGTCGCGGCAAACCGCCGTGCTGCTGGCGAGCGCCGAGCGCATCGGACCGCAGACCAGGGCCTTGTGCCAGCAGGTGTTCGACACCGAAGGGCGCCCCGGACAGCGCGCGATGTGGGGCATTGTCGGGCTGGGCCGGAAGTATCCGGCGCGGCTGGTCGAGCAGGCCTGCGCGCACGCCATCGACAACCGCATCTACCGCTACAAGCACGTGCGTGCGACCGTCGAGCGGTTGTTCGAACAGGCGATCGAGCAGGTTGGAGTGACGCCACAGCCGGCATCGCCGCTCACCCAGGATCATCCGCTGATCCGTACCCCCGCGGAATACGGCGACCTCTTCAGCCGCGCTGTGCGGCGCGACGCCGACGACAATGGTCGGCAGGCCGAGGCTCACGACGATCACGCCACGGCAATCCGCGCTCGTGTCGCCTGCGCAACCCCGGCCAA
>NZ_JASAUS010000534.1:0-1008 GCF_029953005.1 Bradyrhizobium sp. Mp27
TATGAACAAGCGGCCCGATTGCTTCATCACGACGCTCATGCGCTCGACCAGCGGCGCGAGGTGGAAGGCGACCGTTCCCATCCAGTCTGCCAGAACGGCGCGATCGATGAACCTTATCAGTTGTTCAAACTGACTCCATTTGCGACCAAAGCTCATCAGTGAGCGAACTGGCTCGGTTTGCTGCTTTCGAGAGTGCCACACAACGGTCTTCCAGATTAGAAATTTTGCGGTAGCGCTAGAGGCTGCGGCACCCTAGGCGTACTCTTCGCGGTTCATCAGCTCGTTCCAAAAGCTCTCCAGCGCATCCAATGCGCTCTTATAGTCCGCCTCGCTTACAAAATGATCGAGTTCGAGGCCCTCTTCGTGCTTCATGACGTTGACTTGTTTTCGCATGTGGTCAATCGCGCTCAGGATCTTGTCCGGAAGCGTGACGTCAAAAGCTAAAAGAGCCTTGCGAACGAAGTTTGTGAATGGTTTCTCGTTCTGATTTATTGTCATCAGCTGGTTGTTCCGGTTGGTCATGAGGGTAAAGTACGCCTTACAGTCCTTTTCCCAAAGATGATATTCGCGAACATAAGCTCCCTGGAGGAGGCTTTCGATGACCCAAGCCATCATGGTGCCTTCCATATCTGCGCTTAGTGGATCGCGACCAAGCAAGTCGAGATTTGCATCGTGGATTTTTTGAACACCCGCGATCGCATACTCGACTGCTGTGCGACGATGGCCGATCTGTATGTAGTTGACCATTGCGCCCGATTCCAAATGTCGTCTGATCAGCTTCATGGTTGGCGCATCTCCTTGTTCAGCCGGAAACCACGTTTGCACCGCCCCTTCCAATTGTTGGCTTTGAGTCTAGCCCGTCTTATTCGCGAGAGGGCGCCTGAGAGGCGGGAGAGCTGGTGTAAAGCGCTGATGCGGCGTAGGATTCGGTTGTGAAGCCAACCCCATCACCTCAACCGCGAACGCCACGCCCGCCATGACCGATGATACGATTTCAGACCACTATCG
>NZ_JASAUS010000535.1:0-1001 GCF_029953005.1 Bradyrhizobium sp. Mp27
ACGCCCTCCCGACGCAACGACAAAACCGTAAAGCCCCGCGTTCAGCATAACCCGGCAGGAATCCACTTAAATCCAGCGGGGCGCTGTCCAAACAACCGGGGCCAGCTCTAACCAATTGTAGAGAGCGGCCCCCATGGGATCGCTGAGCGCGATCTTGATGCCGGGATTTCGCTCCTTGAGGGCCCGCGCGATCCCACCCAAGGTACCGCCGCTCCCAACGGCACATGTGAAGCCGTCGATTCGTCCATCCGTCTGCCGCCAAATCTCAGGGCCGGTCGTGCGATAGTGCCCCTCCCGATTGGCGACGTTGTCGAACTGATTGGCCCAGAAAGCACCGAGCTCCTCGGCGAGCTGACCGGAATAGCGCGCGTAATGACCCGGATTGGAATAGGGTACGGCCGGCACCAGGCGCAGGTCGGCACCGCACAACCGCAACATGTCCTTCTTCTCCTGACTTTGCGTGTCAGGCATCACGATCACGCTTCGATAGCCGCGTGCGTTCGCCACGAGCGCTATGCCGATTCCGACATTGCCGGCTGTTCCTTCGACGATGACGCCTCCTGGCCCAAGCTTGCCGCATCGTTCGGCATCGTTGATCAAGGCCAGCGCCGCGCGATCCTTGATCGAGCCGCCGGGATTGAGAAATTCGGCCTTGCCGTAGATCTCGCAACCCGTGGCCTCCGACGGCATTCGCAGCCTGATCAATGGCGTGTTGCCGATAGCGTCCAGGAAACCCGTTCGAACATCACTCATCGCCTGCCACCTCTGCCCGCCCGCAACTTTAGGCTGGCGAACAGGCAAAGCGATTCTCTAGTTCAGGCGACGCGTGCAATATTTTCAGCGCTCGACCGGCCCAATCGGCAATTCCATTCTTAGGCGGTGTTTTGTTTGCGCCCTAGTACCCACTTTTCTTGGAACGTGAGTCGTGATTCAAGGTCGGGATGATACCCGAAGCAAGAGAAGTCCACCTTTCGAGGAAAGATCGCAAGGTGCTTGAGGCG
>NZ_JASAUS010000536.1:0-998 GCF_029953005.1 Bradyrhizobium sp. Mp27
CGAAAGTCATCGCCGGTGTAAAGTTCATCGACGGAATCGAAGTCATTCCGAACACTGAAAGCCACGCCGCCTGATCAGGCCGCGTCACCCAAAATCAGCCATAGCTCGTCGCGCGCTTGGTCAAGCAGAGCATTTCGTCCCAAGTTAACAGCATCGTTGATTGCTCGCGCGACATTAGGATGATCGGCTCTTCTTCATCGCTCATCTATCTCTCTTTTCATTGAAGGACTTCGGAGATTGAGCAATCCCCTAAGGCATCAGCGAGGATTTGAACGCATTTTTACACCCACATCCTCAGCTCTTAGATGAGTGTACCGAAACAGCATTCGTAGGTCACGGTGTCCACTGATCAGGGCAACTTCTACAGTATTGAGCCCCATTTCGAAAAACCGACTAACAGCTTCGTGTCGCAAATCGTGAAACCGAAGTTCTGAAATGCTGGGACAGCCCGCTTTTTGTGCGCGTCGTTTGCATCGCTCCCAAGCAAGTCGGAATCCGTTGGGGCTTATTGGAAATGCAATGTCCGCATTTGTCGAAGATGCTTTGAGCTCTTGCAATATGTCCACGGCACGTTCCGTTAGCGGGATGGTTCGCGATTTGCCTGTTTTGGTGAATGGAACGTGCAGCAAACAGCCATTAAAGTCGACGTCGCTCCAGCGTATTCCCAATAATTCACCGCGCCTCAAGGCGGTCTCAATAGCCAGTTGGATAGCCTGCCTAAGCCATAAACCGCTTGTTTTGTCTCTGCATGCCTTCATAAGCGCTTCCAACTCGCCGACTCTCAATCTTCGATCCCGTCCTTCCGGATCCTTCGGCTTCTTAATTCCGATCAAGGGATTTGGAAGAGCGGTGTATCCCCATTCCTTTCGAGCTAGTTCAAAAACGGAGCTAACCCGTCTTATTCGTAAGAGTGCGCCTGAGGGGTAAAGCGCTGATGCGGCGTAGGATTCGGTTGCGAAGCCAACCCCATCACCTCCAACCGCGAACGCCACGCCCGC
>NZ_JASAUS010000537.1:0-976 GCF_029953005.1 Bradyrhizobium sp. Mp27
ATGTCGCGCACGGTATGGCTGTCGACCGTCAGCAAGTGTGTCGGGCGCACCTGCAGCGCGGCCGATGTGCGCGGCGAGACCGTGGGCGCCAATCGGTCGATCACATCAAGCGGCAGCCACGCCTCGGCTAGGATGAGCTCGCGCCTGGCCGGCGGCAGCGCCGGCACCGTCTCCGGCGCGCCCAGGCGGGCTCGAACCGCCCGGTAATGCGTCGACAACTCCTGTGCGAACGATCGCTCGCGAACCGGTACAAGCGCTGTGCTCATGCCTGCCTCCGTGATTCAAACTTGCGGCCGGAGGGAAACGACGACCGGCTGCGGATCTTCTGCTTCGGTTTGGTCGGCTTCGGCCGAGGGCGGCCGGTCGCCTTCGCCTCCATGACGGCCTGGTGCTCGTCGTGGCTGCGGCGGATGTTGCGGGTGCGGGAGCGCTCTCCGGTGTCGGATCCCCGCGTCGTGATGCGCGTCGTCCCGCCAGGACCGTTCGTCAGCTTGTCGTGTTGCTCCACGGTAATGGCCTGGATGTGGGTCGGGTCGTTCGCCGCCGGGACGGTGTCCCATTTCGCAGTATCGAACTTGCGCGCCTCGAGCGGAGGCCGGTGGTCGAAATGGGTGTTATCAACCGTGCCGAGACGCTCTTTGTCGATCTTGCTACGGCCATGCTGATTGATCAGCACCTGTAGCTTGACCTTGCAGGGGATCGGCGGCCGCTTCCAATCCGGGGGGGCGCGATCGAGGATGGCCATCAGCCGATGATCTCCCCGACACGCTTGAGGCAGGCCGCCATATCGATTTCGCCGGCCACGCGTTGTGTGTGGATGGAGAGGATCTTGCCTGCGACCTCGTTGCCGGCGGCATCGAAGTCACCGTTGCGCGTGATCCACGCCGTGCTTTGCTTGCCGAGCTTGGCCGGGCCCCCGTTCTCGATCGTGGCGAGCGCCTTGCTGTAAGATTGCAAGCGCTCCGGGCTCGCGGGG
>NZ_JASAUS010000538.1:0-964 GCF_029953005.1 Bradyrhizobium sp. Mp27
GCCGAAAGTCATCGCCGGTGTAAAGTTCATCGACGGAATCGAAGTCATTCCGAACACTGAAAGCCACGCCGCCTGATCAGGCCGCGTCACCCAAAATCAGCCATAGCTCAGGCCGCGCCCGCGCAGGCGCCCAGCCTCAAGCAGATCGCGCTGACCGACAAGCAGCTCGACGGCGTGCTCGCCGCGCAGAAGGACATGGATGCGATCACGGAAAAGCTGCCGGAGAACACCGCGCCCGACCAGAAGGTGATCGGCCAGCTCGACGGCGTCGCCAAGAAGAACGGCTTTGCCGGCTATGACGACTACAACAACGTCGTCGACAACATCAGCCTCGTGCTCGGCGGCTTCGATCCCGCGACCAAGAAATATGTCGGCACCGAAGCCGTCATCAAGGCGCAGATCGCGCAGGTCCAGGCCGACAAGAAGATGCCGGCCAAGGACAAGAAGGAAGCGCTCGACGAACTCAACGAAGCGCTGAAGACGCCGGCGCCGCAGGTCGAGAACAAGGCCAACATCGATCTGGTCGGCAAGTACTACGACAAGCTGGTCGCCGCGCTGGGTGACGATCAGAACTGAGCGCTGTAAGGGCAAGCGCTCGCCACACTCACAGCCGTCATGTCCCGGCTCGACCGGGGCATCCAGTACGCCGCGGCGGATGTGGTGAGAGCGCGCTCTCCAATATGGGCCTCTGGAATATTGGATCGCCCGGTCAAGCCGGGCGATGACACCTTTGGTGTGGTTCGCGCTCCCGCCTCACCGCGCTCTTGATCCCGAAACAAAAAGCCCCGGAGACATCTCCGGGGCTTTTGTCGTTTTCAGCCTTGCTCATCGCTCGCTACACCCGCCGCTGTCATGCCCCGTGGGTCGGTCAAAATCCCCCGGGTATGGTCACTTGAAACTCCCCCACCTGATGATCGCCGTCAGCGCCGCTGAACAGCAGTAGCCGGTCAGGCAGGACGTTTAT
>NZ_JASAUS010000539.1:0-958 GCF_029953005.1 Bradyrhizobium sp. Mp27
CTTCTCCGTCTGATGCTTGTGGCTGTTCGAAAACAGACCACGTTTATCATCAACCTGAAGCGCAGCACCCTGCTAACGCGGGGCTCAGCAACAGGCCGAATACCCCATCTGGCTCATCAGGGTTAGAGTTTAAGCAGCCTGCAGTTGATGCTGTCTTTTTCGACGCCTCTCGCCTAGCCAGGAACGGTCGGGATCGGCATCACCTGCTCGAGCTCTGCGGGCTCGTAGAGGCTCGGGTCATCGATCTCGACGGCGTCTATAATCCCTGTCGGCCCAATGACCGCTTCTTCTCGGCATGAAGGGCAGCATGAGCGAGTTCGAGCTCGGTGTCCTACGCGCGCGCATGCTCGACGGCGCCCGTTCGAAGACCCCGGCGAGGCGAACTGCGGATTTCAGTGCCCATCGGCTACATCTGGCATCGGGAGATCGGCTTGGGTCTCGATCCAGACGCCAGGGTCCAGGAAGCGACACGGCTGATCTTCAGCCGATTTCGCCAGCTCGGAAGCGCTCGGCAGGCGCACCTCTCACTTAAGGCCGAGGGCGTCCATTTTCCGCGTCCGTCGGACGGCAAGAAGATGACGTCCTTTGAGTGGGTGCCGATCCGATATCGCAACGTCATCTCGATCTTGAAGAACCCGTTCTACGCAGGCGCGTACGCCTACGGTAAGAGCGAGCATCGCCACGCGATATGACAAGCTCGCCCGTAATTTTTTGGCCGCTGTTCATCCCGCCGCTCTCGTCGCATATTGGCTCAATTGAGTCTGGACCCTAACACGACTTTGGCAGAATGTGTTTGCGCCGCTGTTTTTCAAGGATTTGCTTTCGGCAATATGGGCATTGCTGAGGTGGCGGCCGAAGGATGAGATCGACGATGGCATGGCGTACGGCGGGCATGGTTGGTTGAGGCGGAGGCCCGTTGATTCTTTTTTTTCCGCCCCGCGTATGCGAGGCGACGATG
>NZ_JASAUS010000540.1:0-949 GCF_029953005.1 Bradyrhizobium sp. Mp27
TGTCGGCTTATGACGGCCCTTTCGAATGTGCCTCAGCAGCGCGGTCGCGCCGACAATCAACGTCGATCGGAGCATTGAATCTCCGGCCTTTGTGATACCGCCATATCGTTGCCGGCCGCCAGTTGAGTGATCCTTGGGTGTCAGTCCGAGCCAAGCCGCGAAGTCGCGGCCTGATCTGAACGTCTCCGGCGGGGGCGCCTTCATGCTTAGCATGGACGACCCAATCGGACCGACGCCGGGAATCGTCGCGATCCGCCTGCTGACATCATCCTCACGATGCCACTTCATCAGCTTGGCTTCGATCTTTGCCAGGCGGGCTTCGACCGCGGCATACTCCTCCGCTTGAAGGCGGAAGAGATCCCGCGCCATTTCCGGTAAGTTGTCATCCTCGAGCACCCGCTTGATAAGAGCCGTGACGTTCTGCCGACCGGCGGGGCCAACGATGCCAAACTCAGCCGCATAACTCCTGAAGGCATTAGAAAGCTGGGACTTCACGCTGACCAGGCGTTCCCGCACGGTCATCAACATGCAGGCCGCTTGCCGTTCTTTTGACTTCACCGGTACAAACCGCATACTCGGCCGGGTGACCGCCTCGCACAGCGCCTCGGCATCGGCCGCGTCGTTCTTGCCGCGCTTTACGTAAGCCTTCACATATTGGGGCGGGATCAGCTTCACTTCATGACCAAACGACTGCAGCAGGCGCGCCCAGTGATGCGAACTGCCGCAGGACTCGATGGCGACGAGGACCGGCGGAAGGCGCTCGAAGTAGCGGATCATCTCGGCTCGTCGAAACTGCCGCCGGACAACTACCGCCTCGTTCTCGTCAACACCGTGAAGCTGGAAGACCGACTTGGAAGTATCCATACCGATACGAATGGGAAGATTCATCAGACTTTCCTCTCATCTAGCTATGACGCCGGAGCGCCATAGAACCGTGGGGATGAGAGGC